>JAILPF010000365.1 GCA_024699575.1 Acetatifactor sp.
CACGTTCCTTGTTTACATTTTTTCCCCAGCCGATAACCAACTCATCGGAAAACTGCATCACATCCAGGGTCTTGTGGTGATACAATACATAGCAAAACAAAATCACTACAATTGGTGTCAAAACCTGCACATACGTCCAGCCGGAGCCCCACAAGGAACCGGATATCCAAGTCAATACCCGGTTGTATTCTCCAACACTACCGGTATAGGTAAAAAAGGTTATCAAAGCATTTAAGCCTGCATTCATACCAATTCCAACCAATAAAAGCCTTCTTGGACGCAAACCTCCACGGCAGGACAAAAGATAGATTACCGCTGCAGCTATGAGCGCTCCAAGCATTGCCAGAATCGGCAGCAAAAAGATAGATAAATTTCCAAGCTCAGAATAATAATTCTGTGTCTGCATCTGAATAAATAAAACGGCTGCTGTCGCCCCACCTGCGTTAATACCGATAATTCCCGGATCTGCAAGGTCATTTTTCGTTTCTGTCTGTAAAATGCAGCCTGCACAAGCCAATGCCGCCGCCACTAGAATTCCCATGACAATTCGCGGAAGGCGAATTCCAAAAATAGCTGTGTTTTGATTTTTTGTGCCGTTACCAGCCAGCACCCTGAAAATATCCGATAGGTTAATCGAAAAGCTTCCCCAGCTCAAAGAAAGAAGTGCGCATCCTAAAAATAACAATATTAAAATAAGGAAAATCACCCAAAATCTTTGTTGTCTTTGTGTTGTTCTTTTTGTACTCATCAGCCCTTCTCCTTTCTTGCCATATAAAGGAAGAATGGCACACCTATCATCGCCGTAAAAATACCAATTGGTGTTTCGTATGGCGTGTTTATCATCCGGGCGGCAATATCTGCATAAGTCAGAAGTACAGCTCCCATCAAAAAACTGCAAGGAATAATCCTCCGGTAATCCTCGCCCACAATAAGACGCGCGGACTGTGGAATAATTAAACCAACAAAACCTATTGTACGTCCAACCACTACCGTTGCTGCACACAATGGTATCATTAAAAGCATAACCACCAGACGTACCCGGTTTGGATTTTCTCCCAGACCGATTGCCACATCGTCTCCCAGACTGAGAATATTAATTTTCCCTGACAATAACCATGCCAAAAGAAATCCCGGTACTGCTGCCCCCAAAATCACAATAACCTCTGTCCAGGTCACCTCCCGAAAGCCACCGGATACCCAAAAAGCAATCATCTGTGAGCGATTGGATAAAAGCCCGACAATCGTTGTCAGTGAAACGAAAAGTGAGCTAAGTGCCGTACCGGCAAGTAAAAGCCTTGTAATACTTGCATTTCCCGGATTTCGCATCGTAAATCCAACAATAATTATACAAATCAAAAAAGCTCCCAGCAAAGCTGCAATTATCAATCTGGGCGTAGTAACCGCCATATTTGCAGCATACAGGCATGCCACAATCAGTGTGGCTCCCTGGCTGATTCCTAAAAGGGACGGCTCAGCAATCGGATTTCTTGTCACACCCTGCATCATAGCTCCGGTAATGCCAAGAACGCCCCCAGTAAGCAATGCGCAGATTGCCCTTGGGAGCCGTACACCTACAATCATCATATCACTCAAAGAACCGGAATAGGCAAATATGCTATTCCGGATCTCGGTAAGTCCAATTTTGGTAGCCCCCATGCTCACTGCCAGAAAAAAACCGGGCAGTAACAAAAGAATGCTGCCAATCATCAAATATATCGTTTTTTGCCGATTACTTGTTTTGTGTTCCATCTAACATCTCCACAATCTCGTCTAACAACAGTTCTCTGCCGATACAGCTGTAACCCTGATTAAAATACGGAGAAGAAGTTAAAGATACCACATGTCCACCGTTCACTGCAGGAAGGCTGTTCCATACAGCATTTTCTGCTAAGGCCGCACCATCTTCTTCCGTTGCCATTACAAAAATGTAATCTGCCTGAATCGCCGCCAATCCTTCGTAGGTAACAACCGGAAGACTGATGTCAGACTGTTCCGGCATACCCACAGGGGTAGCAAGTCCCATATCTTCATATAGTATACTACCAAAACCTGCACCGGTAAATACATAAAATTGTCCGCCGCTGGCAAGGAAAGATAAATAACTTGTGTCCTCACCATATTTTTCCTTAATTGCAGCACCTGCAGCAGCTGCTTTTTCTTCATAAGCTGCCAGCCATTCTTTTGCCTTATCTTCTTTGCCGAAAACCTTTGCAAAAGCTTCTACGTCGCTCTTCCAATTTAAAGCCTCTAACTGAATCATAACGGTCGGAGCGATTTCGCTTAACTGGTCATACATCTTTTCCTGCACAGTAGAAATAATAATCAGGTCAGGATTTAAATTCATAACCGCTTCTACATCCATCGTATCCTGCATGCTATAGCCAAGAATCTGGGCGCCTGCCAAAACATCCTCCAAATAGGATGGGAATTTTGTATAATCATAGGCATCACTGTTTGCCGTACCAACTACCTTATAATCAAGGATAGATAAAATATCACTATTACCACTTAAATCTACAATTCGCTCCGGATTTGCCGGGATTTCCACTTCACCACGCACATCTGTTACGGTCACGGTAGCGCCATCCTCTGCTGCAGCTTCTGTACTATCCACTGCTTCCTGTGTGGTCTCAACTGCCTCTTTGCTTTCCTGTGTCTCCTCCGGCTCTACAGTACTACCGCAGCCGGCTAACATTGTCATACTCAGTGCCAGGCCAAGTGCCAGCATTGTGTTTCTCATTATACCAAATTTTTTCATAAACATGCTCCTTATTTTTTTATAATTTTTAGCAAGTTTCAACAAACTACCTTGAGTTAGTTGTGACTAATCACGTTTTTTTATTATAACCACTTCTCCTTTTTTCGTCAATAGCTATTTTTCTTTTTTTTAAAATGTAGTATACTCAAGCTAACAATATTTATTTATGGCGGGAGGTTTTACTATGTATGATTTGGAAAAACTATCCAAAAAGCAACTACTGGTTTTACTACTTAGTCTCGCACTTTATTTTTGTTTTCCCGGACTTTTCGATACAGTCAGTCTGGCAGCCAAGACAACTGCCGCAGAGGCAAAAAACATCGATTATCTGGCTGAATATGAATCCATCCAGTATGGCACCAGTGATGGTCTGCTTTCGGCTGAGCTAAATGCCATTACACAGACATCGGATGGCTATATCTGGGTTGGCAGCTATTCCGGATTGTACCGTTATGACGGTGTCCGGTTTGAAAAAACGTCCCTGGATGACCGTATCAGCAGCGTTACAGCTCTTTTTGCTGACTCTCTGGGGCGTCTTTGGATTGGCACAAATGATAACGGACTTTGCTGCTATCGAACCGATACCGGAAGTGTCACTTTTTTCACACCGGAAGACGGACTCGCGTCCTATTCTATCCGTTCCCTCTGTGAAGACTCCGATGGCACCATTTATGTTGGCACTGTTACCTTTTTATCCACCATCGACCGTGAAAATAATGTGGTTACCCACAGTGAATGGGAAGATATCACCAGTGTCCGCTCTCTTTCCACCACAGACGGTGATATGGTTGCCGGTGTTACAAACGGTGGAACTCTTTTTTTTATTCAAAACGCCACTTTGGTAGAAAGCCGACAATATGATGTAGACGGTATTTACTATGCCGCTGTATGCTTCCTTGGAACTAATACCTTTGTAGTCGGTACTTCCGGCAATATTCTTGTAAAAATAACCTTTGACGGCACCTCTTTTCACTCAATTTCTTCTATCACCACCGGCAAGGTCTCTTATTTCAGCGATTTTTTATATGATACAGCTACCAACGGCTATTTCTTCTGTGCAGAAAATGGCCTCGGCTATGTCAGCAAACTAAATAAAGTCACTTACCTAATGCAGGATACCTTTGAAAATTCCGTTTCAGATGCAATTAAGGATTATCAGGGCAATATATGGTTTGTTTCAAATAAACAAGGACTTATGGAATATTCCCGCAATCCATTTATCAATATATTTGCCAAAGCAGAACTTACCAGCAGTGTTGTCAACAGTCTGATGGTTCTCGATAACCGTATTTACGTTGGTATGGACAGCGGCCTTGTTGTGATTAACAAATCTACCTTTGAACCATACCACTATGATTATCTGTCCTATTTT
>JAILPF010000404.1 GCA_024699575.1 Acetatifactor sp.
TATTTGGAGGGAACGAGCAATGGTAATGTTCAGAAAGTTAAGGAATATCTAACAGGCATGAAACCTTATAGAAATAGTTTCATGCTTATGTTTTAGGTGCACAAAACTATTTTATTTAAGGAGATAATGAATATGATATTCCAGGACAATATTATCAAAGAGTATTTAAGAAATGTATATTTTATCACAGGGACACCCTGCGGAGGAAAGACAACGGTTTCAAGGGCACTTGGAGAAAAATACGGAATCCCTGTGTATGACATTGATGAGCAGTTTACAGTCCATCAGCAGATGTCGGATAGAGCGTTTCAACCCAATATGAACCGGAACTTTAAGGATGCGGATGAGTTTTTTGGGCGAAGCGTGGAAGAATATAAGAAGTGGCTTTTGGACAATACTAGAGAGCAACTTGATTTTGTGCTGTTGGATCTGATCAGATTATCACAGGATCAGGTAATTCTTTGTGACTGTCATCTGACCATGGAAGAGGCAAAGCAAATCACGGATCCTTCCAGAATCGTATTCATGATAAAGGAGCCGAAGGATCTGGTGGAGGATTATTGCAACCGACCGGATCATCAGGGATTCCGTGATTTTATACACAGCGCCACGGATTATGAAAAGGCAAAGGCAACCTGTAATGAAACATTGCGTTCCCTAAATGAAGAACGCTATCACAAGATCAAGGAAAGCAGATACTTTTGGGTGGAGCGGGACGAGAAAAGAAGTGTTTCGGAAACTGTGGAGCTTGTGGAAAAACATTTCAGGTGGCGTAAATTATAAGATTTTGAGATCAAAAAGGTGGAGCTATACCGACTGGGAAACCATGTTTGTTGCCTTGGTCGATGTATTCTGCCACCCTGTTTTGTAAAGGAGGTAAGGGGCAATGATCGCAGTATTGAAAGAAAGATTTGAAGCGCATATCACGCGTCATCCGGATTTGGAGTGGACGTATGGAAGAAAGTGGCGGTGAGCCGGATATCATTGCATTTGACAGGGAGAGTGGCGAAATTGTCTTTTGCGACTGCTCGAAAGAGTCACCTGCAGGACGTAGAAGTCTGTGTTATGATGAGGCTGCATTGCAAAAGCGTACGAAAAATCCTCCCATAGGAAGCGCTATGAAGCAAGCCCAAGACATGGGTGTGGAGATGATGGACGAACAGCTTTATCGAAAATTGCAGACATTGGAAGAAGTTGATTTAAAATCCTCAAGCTGGATTGCTACGCCGGATGAAATTCGTAATCTGGGAGGAGCCTTGTTTTGCGAAAGACGGTATGGCGTTGTGTTTACTTTCCATAATGGAGCTGATTCCTATTATTCTGTGCGCGGTTGGAGAGGGGTACTGCGTGTATGATGCATGAGATTCCTAAAAAACAATTTATGGGAGATAACTCCCTGCGGCACTATGTGGTGCCACAGGGAGTAACGGAAATCGGAGACTGGGCATTTGCAGGCTGCAAAAATCTTGTCTGGGTGGCTATACCGGAGAGCATGGAGCGCATAGGCAGGGAAGCCTTTGCATCCTGTGCAAAATTGGAGGCTGTCTATTGTTATCGGGAGACTGTAGAACAAAAAGAAGAGCAGGTTGCAGAGCTGATGGCGCTTGCGCTTCGTTTTTTCCCGGAGACCACAGAAATGATTTTTCCCCAAAAAGCCGGACGACATCAATGGCTTTGTGATTGGGATAAAGCCTGCAGAAGATTTCTGGACAGACCGGATGAAGAGGGATTCCGCCCATTTCTCGCCGGGGGCGAAGAGGATTATGAGGACGAAGAAGAAAAACGTGAGGAATATTGCCGGGCAAAGCGTCTGATTAAAGCCAACGTGATATTGAAACGACTTTTACTGGAGGAAGAAGTGGAAGGCTGTTGTCTGCCTGAAGAAGAAAATTTATATTTCAAGAGGAAGCTTCAGGAAAATGACATGGCGCTTGAAGTATTTAGAGAATGTGTGAATAAACCTGCGCTTGTAGTGAAGATTTATGAAGAGGCAGGGATTCTCACACAGGAAACCTACCGTAAGGTATTGGAGACCCTGCCAAAGGAGAGGGTGGAGCTTCGGGCAATTCTGTTGCAGAGGACGGTAGGAGTGGGAATGGACGAGTGGATGATATGAAGAATAGAGAGTAATTGAGGTGTAAAATGAAATATTGATTGTAGAGAAAACATCAAAAAAATAATATGAATGTATTGGGAGGACACTACAATGTCAGGCATCGACAAAAGCAAAGAAAAATGGTGGAAGAGGGCGGTGATTTATCAGATATATCCCCGCAGCTTCTGCGACAGCAATGGAGATGGAATAGGAGATTTAAAAGGGATTCTGTCAAAACTGGATTATCTGGAAAATCTGGGAATTGACGCCATCTGGCTTTCGCCGGTCTGTAAATCTCCGCAGGATGACAATGGATATGATATTTCCGATTATCAGGATATTGACCCCATGTTTGGAAATCTTGATGATATGGAGCGATTGATTGCGGAAGCAAAAAAACATGGCATTTCTATTGTGATGGATTTGGTGTTAAACCATTCCTCTGACGAACATCCCTGGTTTTTGGAGGCTAAAAAGAGCAAGGACAATCCATACCATGATTATTATGTCTGGCGAGATGGAAAAGAAGGCATATACCCAAATGATATGCGGGCATGCTTTGGCGGCTCTGCATGGGAATGGGTGCCGGAGATAGGACAGTATTATTTCCATCAGTTTTCTGTCAAACAGCCGGATTTAAACTGGGACAATCCTAAGGTGCGCCGGGAAATCTACGATATGATTAACTGGTGGATAGACAAAGGAGTGGAGGGGTTCCGTCTGGATGTCATTGATCAGATTGCAAAGGAACCGGATAACCATATCACGGGAAATGGACCAAGGCTACATGAATTTTTAAGGGAGCTTAGCAAAGAGACCTTCCAGAGGGCAAATCTGGTGACGGTAGGAGAGGCGTGGGGAGCAGATACAGAGCGCGCAAAGCTTTACAGCGATCCGGCGGGAAGTGAGCTTTCTATGGTATTCCAGTTTGAACATATTTGTTTGGATCAGCTGCCGGGACAGGAAAAATGGGATCTTGCGCCACTGCCGTTTTTGAAGCTTAAAGAGGTGTTTGCACGCTGGCAGAAGGAACTTTACGGTAAGGGCTGGAACAGTCTGTTTTGGAATAATCACGATTTGCCAAGAATTGTTTCACGCTGGGGCAATGATCAGAAATACAGAGTGGAATCGGCGAAAATGTTTGCCATTCTGTTACACGGGTTGCAGGGGACTCCTTATATTTACCAGGGGGAGGAACTGGGCATGACCAATGTTACCTCCTTTGAAATAGAGGATTACCGTGATATCGAAACACTTAACATGTACAGAGAACGTTTGGAAAAAGGATATTCCAAAGAGGATATCATGACTTCTCTCCACAAAAAGAGCAGAGATAATGCCAGAACTCCCATGCAATGGGATGCAAGTGACAATGCGGGCTTTACTACCGGCACACCGTGGATTCAGGTAAACCCCAATTATAAGGAAATCAATGTGGTCAATCAGGTAAATGATGAGGATTCCATCTTTGCCTGCTATAAAAAGCTGATTGCACTGCGAAAAGAATATGATGTGTTTGTGGATGGGGATTTTGAGCTTCTTGCGCCTGAAAATGAGAAAGTGTTTACATATGTCAGAACGTACAACGGCGAACAATTGCTGGTAATCTGCAATTTCTATGGAGATACGACAGAGAATCCCGTTGCGGAAAAAGTGGATTCCACTATGAAGCTTTTGTGCAGCAATTATTCAGAGTGCAGCGATAGTCAGATACTGCGTCCGTATGAGGCGAGAATGTATTTCAAAAAATAAAGGAAGACAACAAAAGAAGCTGTCCACCAAACGGTGTGACAGCTTCCGTTTTCTTGCCATAAAAGGGGTTCGGAGATAATTAGCAAGAAAATGACTACGAATGACTGTTCTCAGGATTATCGGAATCAGAACCGGGTTTTTCCCACCCAAGATGAAGGTTGAACTGACCATCACCAACGTAACCCCCGTCATTATAGATCCCCAGCCAACCCTGAGCAGTCTCGGCTATATTCAATTCTTCAATTTTCGGAGTATTCCACTTTTTCATAAGCATGTCCTCCGGTTTAAATTAACCTTATGAAATTCCATTGATAGGATCATCGTCATTGCCGCCGTTACCATGCCCACCGCCGTTTGAGTTGCGAGGATTGGACAAGGGGATATGAAATCCAAAGATACCGATATAATATCCATCACGACCTTCGCCACCCAGACTCTGAGCAGTTTCTGATATATTTAATTCTTCAATTTGTGGTGTATTCCATTTTTTCATAGTATATTCCTCATAGACAGAGTTACCTCTACACCACCTATTTTACCTGTTTTTCCCTGCTTGTAAAGAATAGTAACATATTTGATAGAATTTAATTTATCAGGAACCGATACAGTATTTCCAAAAAGGTTGCGTACATTGTCTCTAATTCCTGGTCGTTTGTGAGGGTTGTATCACTCCGTTCACAAAAAGAGTGTACAGAATCCAAGCACACATATTTTGAAAGCTCCGGAGAAAGCAGATGGGTGGAAAGAGTAGGGTAAATCCGACTCCAATCACGCATAAAACGTTGATGATAATCACTGTTTTGTACTCCGAAACGCATCCAATCGTCTAAGAGACCGGTAGGCAGAATATCCCGGAAATTACCTCTGATCAGCCATCTGGGAGTGCCGTTATGGGCGAACAGATGATAGGGCAGATGCCTGCAAAAACTTAAAATGCGCATATCACGTGTCGGATCTCTCAATAACACTCCGAATTGAAGACCGGCTTTGGTATCCAACTCACCGAGGTAGGTGAACATGGCTTGCAACCAGAGCAGACGACGGTATTTTTTCGCTAAGGTTAAGGAGGAGTTGCCGGAGGGGAGTCCTACCTGTTGCATCCGTTTTGCGGTGGGATACTGCTTTAATGTCTCGGACAGGAAAGGATTATCGGGAACGTAATCGTAGTTGTTAAGTTTTTGTTGCTTCTTTTCATCTTGAAACAGATGAATGCAATTGAGTAATGTCTGCTTTCTGCTTATACGCAGATGCTTGCAGTAATGGTTGAGATAACGAAGAAACAGGATATATCGATGGTGATAAAATAAATCAAAGAAGATATGCTCCGAATAACCGTAGGAAACAGTGGTATTTCCTGTCTGACCGGTGAGCATGACTTTGCAGGACATATCGGCAGCCTTTTGATATATTTCAAAAAGGCTGGGGAGATTCGCGTAGGCTTTGTAAGGAATCTCCAGTATGTCCATATGTTTTG
>JAILPF010000405.1 GCA_024699575.1 Acetatifactor sp.
AAAAGCAAATCAATAGCGAAAGCGGCCACACAATTCTGAGTAGATGTCAACACTTTTTTCAAATGATTACAGAAAAAAGACCTCTATACTTTTTTCAAGCATGGAGATCTTTTTCATTAATCTTAACTTAATGACATTGACCCGGAGGGGCATTTGTTTTTCAAGCCGGGGGCTTACATCATGCGCTGCGACAGCAGTGGCGTGAGGGCGCCAGCCGTCACGAATTCTGCGTCAGCAGAATCATGATGCCCTTAACGCGCAGAAAAACAAGCGACCCGGAGGGGCATTTGTTTTTCAAGCCGGGGGCTATTGTGTTAAGAACAAGTCTATCCCGTTGGCTATACCGGCCGCTATTTTTTTCTGATATTCCTCAGTCGCCATAAGTTCATCTTCACCCGGGTTTGTCATATACCCCATCTCCACAATAGTTACAGGGACCTGACACCAGTTGATTCCACTCATGGTATCTGTCTCCCAAACCCGCTCTTTTTTTGCGCCGGTAGCATTCACCATCTCGTCCAACACGCATATGGAGAGGCTTTTACTTTTCTCATATAAATCGGCGTTATAGGGATTCGTCGCGGTCTGACAGATGGTCATCATGCCATTTGCTTCATGGTTGTCGGAACCGTTTGCATGAATTCGTATAAATGCATCTGCCCGATTGTCATTGGCAATTTGTGCACGCTCAGAATTGCTGATATTCACATCATTACTCTCTCTGCACATAATCACTGCATATCCCTTCTCAGTCAATTCATCACGCAATTTCAAAGCCACTTGCAGATTCAACTCATATTCAGCAAGTCCGGTGCTGACTCCGCTGGTTCCCCCTGCTACCTTTGCCTTCATCTGAGTTGCGCCGGGTCCCACCGGTTCCTTCGAGGTATCTGCCTTTTGCTGATGTCCTGCATCAATTACTATAAGTTTGCCGTTTCTGTCAATAACACTTTCAATAACAGCAAGGGACGTTTCTACTTCTTCCAAGGATTCAATCTCCGGCTCTTCCATCTGCTTTGGATCTTCCATAGCTTCTGGTTTTTCCACCGTTTCCGGTTCTTCGTCCTTGTACTGCTCACTCTCTGCTTCCAACTCCTTTGTGCCTGTTTGAGCAGGTTCTACCTCACTCTTTCCGCAGGCAATAAGTAGCACAACAGACAGCATCCCTATAATCAGCCAAATGCAATGCCGTTTCCCCACTTTTTTCATCTACCCCATCCTCTTTTTCATAGCTTGTTCCTGATTTTGCAACCCATAGCGCCTTTTACCTCATTTAGGTTGCATTTTTTCATGGCTTTCTACAAATTTTGCAACCTATAGCACCTTTCCCCCTATTTAGGTTGCTTTTTTTCATGTCCTACCTCAAATTTTACAACCTATAGAACCTTTTACTTAATTCTGGATGCTTTTGTCCCCCGCCCCGGCCTTCGAGCCGGTCCCCGAGTTGCATACTAATTCCAACCCTTTCAGTTCAGGTTCTTCTAAAATACCCACCGGATGTAGACACTTTCAGTCCATCCGGTGGGTATCTATCTCATTACTCCCACACAAAGTTCTCTTTACCTGCTCCGATTTCAAAATGGTACTTCACAATACCCAGATCGATTTTGGAGTTAAAGCCGAGTCCGGCCTTGGCAAGAACTTTATTTCCCTCATTTTTTTCCTCAAAAGAAAATGTAAATTTTTGTTGATTGATGGCTGTCGGTGCCAAAAGAGCAGCTTCCACGCCCTGTTTGAACCATTCGGGAGCTTCTCCCGAAAGTTTCGTCACGTCATCAAATGTCTTGGATTGATGTTGTTTTCCCTGATGCACGCCATAACCGATTGCGATCACCAGAACAAATTTTTCACCTTCTTCCACTGTAAATGCGGAAGGTATCTTCTTATAGGTTCCGGCAACCCAGCAGGTATTTAAGCCAAGCTGTTGTGCTTTCAGCACAACTTTTTCACCATAATACCCGCATTTCTCCTCCAGTCCGGCACCTTTCGGTCCAACCACTGCAAGATAATTGGTTACACCGCTGAATTGTCCGTAATGTGCAAGCATGCTGTCAAAAGCTTTCGGCTCATCCGTCACAAGCTGAATGTGCATTCCACCTTCCGCATTGCATGCTGCGATGTAATCCTCCAGTTCCTTTTTTACATCCGGTTCAATCGAGCGCTTTTCATACTGTCTCACAGAATGTCTGTCGCGTATTGCTTCCATCAAATCCATAAATCTCCTCCACCTATTATGCGACCTGGTCCCATGAGGAAGACTCTCTTTTCGTTCCTCTGATTTTGCCGACCAGTTTTGCGATAAATCCGCTGGTAAGCACAAGTATAGCAGGTGCCCATCCAAAAATCAGATTGGCGGCAAGTGAATAACCGTCGGCAGCACCATAGATGCCTTTTTGCTGAATCATGGAATACATATTTACAATAAATAATCCAGCCAGAAGAATCGGAGATACAAATTTCAGAGAAGTTACAAACCACCATTTCGGGATTTTAAACTTGACTGTGTTTTTATTGACTTCCTCCAAAATCTTGGTGGAATCAAATGCCCACGCTACCGCAATGCACTCGGCAATACCAATAAGAATCATGTTAATCTGATTCAGATAATGATCCACTATGTCAAGTACCGCAAGTCCCGCACCGCTTACATATAATAATGACATTACACCTGCAACCACGCAAACTCCGACTGTGACCTTCTTCTGTTTCCATCCGAAGTGTGTTGCAAGTGAGCAGGAAACGCCTTCGATAATTGAAAAAGAAGAGTCCACTGCCAACGTTACCAGGCAGAGATAGAAAATAAATCCAAATGCTGCATTAAAAGCACCGCTGCCTGTCATGCTTACAATTGCCTGCGGATAAATGATAAATGCCGTTGCGATACCGGATGTGGACATATTATCCAGCATTCCCACACCGCCCATTGTAGTGTACATTACAATACTTGCAAGCAGCGAGCAAGCCATATCGGAAAATGCGATGATAACTGCATCTACAGCGATATTGGAATTATTCTCCAGATAAGAGCCATATGCAAACATAATCGCCATAACAATGGATAAGCTGTAGAATACCTGTCCGATTGCATCCACCCAGAGGCCTGCATCTGCAAAAGCAGCCATATCAGGAATAAACATCTTCGCCATGGATGCACCTGCGGAAGGCATTGTCAAACCTTTCACTGCCATAAGCAACAACAAAATAACCGGAATAAATACGGTATATTTTACAACTCTTCCCACACTGTTCGCACCGTCGCGAATGCAGAAGTACTGAAGAGCCCATGCGAGTGCAAGAGCAACAACGACAATGACAGGAATTGTTGTCCATCCACTGGTAGTCCCGGTCGTCTGAATGGTGCTTAAGAACAGCCCGCTTGCAGCTTCGGTATTTCCCACCATACCTGCAAATTTATAGCTGATTCCACACATCATAAGCACCCATGCAAAAACAACCGAATAATAAGTAACAATCAGGAATGCATTGGCTGTTGCTGCCCAGCCCACCGGTTCCATCTTCTTGTTCACAGCTCTGATAGCCCCGATAGCACCGGCATGCATGCGGGGTCCCAACGCAATCTCCATTGTCAGAAGTGGAACTCCCATCACGACCATGGCAATCAGGTATGCGATTAAAAACGCTGCACCTCCATGCACTGCCATCAGTCCCGGGAAGCGCCATGCATTGCCCAGACCAACTGCCGAACCTACAGCCGCTAAAATAAATGTTAATCGACTGCTCCATCTACCCTTTTGTTTCGTACTCATAAGAACATCTCCTTTACGTATTACTGATGCACAATAATATAGCACACACCGCCTCTTACTTCAAGTATTTAAAGTATCAAGTTATTAATGCGTCACAGAGCCAAAGAATTTCATTGACTATAGAAGCAATAACGCGTATAATCGAGACATCGGCGTGATTTACACATCAACGCGTTAAAGCAATCAATTGTGGGAGGATAATAATATGAAAAAAGTAGTTGCATTACTTACGACCCTTTCCATGGTCGCATTATTTACTGCTTGTGGCAGCGAAACAACATCCGCTAAAAGCGAGAGTGGTGAAAAAACTTATACTGTAGGTATCTGTCAGTTGGTACAGCACGAGGCATTGGACGCAGCAACAAAAGGATTTGAGGATGCTTTGAAAGAAGCTCTCGGTGATCAGGTTACTTTTGATGAGCAGAATGCACAGGGTGATTCCAACACCTGCTCCACCATCATCAACAGTTTTGTTTCTAATAAAGTAGATTTGATTCTTGCAAACGCTACCCCTGCACTTCAGGCAGCTGCAGCAGGTACAAATGAGATTCCTATTCTCGGAACCTCCATCACTGAATACGGTGTAGCATTGGAAATTGAAGGATTTGATGGTACTGTCGGCGGAAATATTTCCGGAACCTCTGACCTTGCTCCTCTGGATGGACAGGCTGACATGTTGAAAGAGCTTTTCCCGGAAGCAAAGAACGTTGCTCTGTTATACTGTTCCGCAGAAGCCAACTCTCAATATCAGGTAGACACCATCAAAGCATTTCTTGAGGAAAGAGGATACAGCTGTGAATACTATGCATTCTCCGATTCCAATGACTTGTCTTCCGTTGTTACAAACGCAACAAATAATGCTGACGTTATCTATGTTCCTACCGATAACACTGCAGCATCCAACACAGAAATCATCAACAACATCTGCCTGCCCGCAGGAGTTCCTGTTGTAACCGGCGAGGAAGGAATCTGCGCAGGTTGCGGTGTAGCTACTCTTTCCATCAGCTACTATGATTTAGGTGTGGCAACCGGTAAGATGGCAGCTAAAATTCTCGCAGAGGGCGGAGACATCTCCACAATGCCTATCGAGTACGCGCCTAACTTTGTGAAGAAATACAATCCCAGCATCTGTGAATCCTTGAACATCACGATTCCTGAGGGGTACGAAGCAATTTCCGAGTAATTATTTTTGGGGGACTTATGAATATCTTAAATTTATTTTCTGCAATGCCCGGTGCGGTTGCCCAGGGGCTTATCTGGGGAATCACTGCCATCGGCATTTACATCACATTCCGCATTCTGGATATTGCGGATTTAACCGTAGACGGCTCCCTGTGCACAGGTGGTGCTGTCTGTATCATGATGATGTTATCCGGTCATAACGTAGTTGTGGCAATGCTCGTTGCAACTGTGGCCGGTATGGTCACCGGACTTGCAACCGGATTTTTCCACACATTCATGGGGATACCTGCTATTTTAGCAGGTATCCTTTCCCAGTTGGGTCTCTATTCCATCAATTTGAAAATCATGGGGAAGGCCAATCAGGCCATCAACGTAGACAAATATGATTTGCTGGTATCCCTGCGTTATATCAAAGGCGTACCATTCTACAAAAACAGTATATTTGTGGTAGCAATCGGAATTGTCCTGTTGGTACTCCTTCTTTACTGGTTTTTTGGAACAGAGCTTGGCTGTGCACTCCGTGCAACCGGCTGTAACGGCAATATGTCCAGAGCCCAGGGAATCAACACGAACACATCCAAAGTGCTGGGACTGATGATTTCAAACGGTCTGGTAGGACTTGCAGGTGCCTTGCTCGCACAGTATCAGGGGTTTGCCGACATCAATATGGGACGCGGTGCCATTGTAATCGGGCTTGCCGCTGTCATCATCGGCGAAGCTGCAACCAGCCGTATTTTCCACAATTTTGGTTTTAAGCTTATCGGTGTTGCCATCGGTTCTATTATGTACTATATCGTGCTTCAGGTAGTCATCTGGCTGGGCGTAGATACTGACCTGTTAAAACTTCTGTCCGCTCTTGTGGTTGCAATATTCCTGGCAATGCCATACTGGCGCAGGAAATACTTTGCCAAACCCGCTGTCAAGAAGGGAGGAAAAGACAATGCTTGAGATGAAACATGTCACAAAAGTGTTTAATCCCGGAACGGTAAATGAAAAAGTTGCATTGAATGATTTCTCTCTGACCTTGGAAGACGGTGATTTCGTCACAGTCATCGGCGGAAACGGAGCCGGCAAATCCACCATGATGAATGCAATCGCCGGTGCATGGAACGTTGATGCAGGAGAGATTATCATCGACGGCACCAATATTACCAAACTTCCTGAGCATAAACGTGCCAGATTCCTGGGGCGGGTATTTCAGGATCCGATGACCGGAACCGCAGCCACCATGGGAATTGCCGAGAATCTGGCACTGGCCAAACGCCGCGGGAAAGTTCGTTTTTTAGGTCCCGGCATTACACATAAAGAATGGGAAGAATACCGTGAGTTGGTCAAAATCCTGGGCCTGGGCTTGGAAGATAGATTGAGCGCCAAGGTCGGTGTTCTGTCCGGAGGTCAAAGGCAGGCATTGACTCTTTTGATGGCTACTCTGCAAAAGCCGAAGCTTCTTCTCTTAGATGAGCACACCGCTGCTCTTGACCCCAAAACCGCCGCCAAGGTTCTTGATACCACAGAATACATTGTAAATAAAGACCATTTGACGACTTTGATGATTACTCACAATATGAAAGACGCAATTGCCCACGGCAACCGTCTGATTATGCTGATGGATGGTAAAATCATTCTGGATATCAGAGGAGAAGAAAAAAAGAAACTGACTGTCGAAGATCTGTTACATAAATTCGAAGCAGCCAGCGGTGAAGAATTTACAAACGATAAGGCTATTTTAGGATAAACACAAAGGAGCTGTCGCTCGAAGCGATTGGCTCCTTTGTGTTTATCCAATTCTCTATTGCAAGTCACGCAAACGGTCCGCATACCAGAAGACCACTTCACTGAGCCGATAGAGTTCACTTTCTTTGGAGGTGGTACGCCATAACTCCTTATATTTCATAAACCATTTTTCCCAAGCCACGGCAAGCGTACAGTTATCCATGGTAGACGGATATTTTTTGCCACTCTCACAGCTTCTTAAAGTTGCGCCGATATGTCCCAGAAGCTTCTGTCCCTCTGCCATCAGAATATAAGCATTTACAACCTGTTTTGCGTATGCCGGAAGCTTATGAAGATTCACATAAAGCTTCGCAATCAATTCATCCGTCTTTGCAATGTTCTTGTGAATTATCTCCGCCTTCTCAGCACTCATCACAATGTCCAGATTAGCCGTCCGGGCATCTTTTTGCATTTCCTCTTTATACTGAACAAAATGCCACCAGTTTACACACTCATTGTCCCCTAAATCACGGAAGATATCCACAAGCGTACCGGAAAAGTCCCCATATTGGATTGCAGAAATTCTACGGTTGCACTCTTCTTCCGATAGAATCTCATCACTCCAAGAGAAAGCAGCTCCATAAATCAGACCAACGGTGGAAAACTCAGGATGTCCGATATGTCCCAAATCACCCCAGTCTGTATTCAGCACACCCTTCACCTGATATTTGTGGGCATTGATGCACATACCGGAAATGTTACGGTATGCGTCAGCATGTCGGTTAATCATGTGGTTCCAGCCCTGTACACCCGGGCAGACAAAAATATTTTTTACACCGGTTCCTGACAATTTCTTTAAATTATCCTCTTTTACTTCCGGACTGTACTCCCAGTTCAAGCAGATTCCCTGCTCAGGAAGAACCTTGATAATCTCCGGCTTCTCCACGATGATATCTCCCCAATACATAGGAATTTTCCCACAGGCAATCACATAATCGCATAGTTTTTTCAAGAAATCGATATATACGTTCTTAACTCCTTCTTTCTCCACTTTCTCCTTGCTCTTTCCTTTTCCCAAATCGAAGGTTTCATCTGCACAAATGTTGAAATATCTGGAGGAAAAGAGATTCATGTACTCTCTGATACGGCTCGCTATCAATGTAAAGCTGTCCGGATTGGTCACATCAACCGTATGATGTCCCATTCGCGCAGTCAGAGAGAATGGTTCATTCACATCCACATTAAGCTCGCACAGACGGGAATAGGTTCTGCTTCTTAACAGTTCATACAGGTGCCCGAAGGATGCCAGTGTTGGAACCAAATCAATGTGCAGCGTTCTGCAATAAGAATCCAGTTCCATAATTTCTTCCGCAGTAAGAGGAGTACTCCCTCGCCACACTTCACTCTCGTTTTGGAAAAGATAGCTGTGTTCCACATTGAGTTGCAGCTGATTTATTTTATAAAAGCTACAGGTGTCTGCCAGTTTTTTCAGCTGTTCCAGGGTCGGGATTCTCCCCCTTGTCACATCATGGTTAAAGCCTCTGTTTGGAATAGCAGGCTGATCCGTAATCTCCATCACGGGAAGCTTTGCACCATACTCTCTGATAAGCTGACGAAGGGTTTGGACTGCATACAAAAGGCCGGCTTCATCCGCACCCTTAAGTTCCGCAGATTGACCGTCTACAGAAAGCACATAAGCTTCCGGCTCTCCCTCACCTGTTAAAGACAGGTAGATTCCGGCACATTCTCCGATCTTATTCGTACGGATAATATCCGTTTCAAAGCCAAGCGTATTTTTGATTTCGTCTTTCAGCAATCCGGCGTAGACATTTGCATTTTGTCCCAATGTGCAATCCACATAAATATGGACGGATTGATTTAATGAAAAGTTCCCCTCTCCCAATTTCACCTCTCTCGGCTGTGGCAAAACAAACATGATTCTTCCTCCGTATTTCTCTTATATCTCATAATCCATGCAGGTTCTGGTAGCTGTGAACGGACGCACCTTACTGTTTGCAACCTCCACATGCAGGGGATGAATTGCGTACCCTTTCAGTGCTTCTTCTGACTCAAAAGCAGAATCCAGCATTACGTCTGCATTTGATGATGCCAATCCATGGATATTGACTTTGATATCAATCATTCCGGGGATTTTTCCTGCAAGTCCCTCCAGCCCTTCCTTGATGCCGGATTTGATTTCCTCCATCTGTGCGCCTGAATACTCATCCTTTAATGTCCATAAAATTACATGCTTAACCATTTATTTTGTTCCTCCTGTTATCTATCTGATTAATACCATACTTGAAAACTTCTCTCATCTTCAAGCACGGTTAATTCTCTTTTTTCAATGCGGTCAATCTGAATAAAGCGCCCGCTCTGTATGGTTTGGAACCACCTGTCTATGCCTTCCGGCTCCCCTTGAACCTCGCAGGCTTCACTTCCGTCAAACTCGTTGTGAACCCACCCTGTCAGTCCATATCGCTGCGCTGCATAATTGGCAGTGTACCGGAACCCGACTCCCTGCACATCTCCAAAAAACACAACACTCATTCTGATTTTAGACATTTTAAACTCCTCAATTCGTCAAAGTACCGATAAAGAGCGGTTTATTCACTACCGCAAATAAACCGCTCTGCAAATCCTATTTTGTTACTTTTAAGTCTCTTACGATTTCCAAAGACCGTGCAGATTACAATATGCATAGACTGCCACGACCTCATCACCCTCACAGAGTGCAAAGCGTGCTTTCGGCTCATCATCGGGATTCAGAGCTTTTCTCTGATTGCCAAACTTCGTCTGAAGAGCAACCCACTCAATGTAATGCTCCTCCACCATCGGATGTGCTACAGAGCCGACAGATACAGTTACAATGTTGTCCTTTACTTCATATACAGGTACATGTTTCTCCACAGCAGCATCCGTTGTACCGGGAATTATCTCTGTCATCTTCTCGCCACAGCACATTACCGGAACTCCGCTGCTCTTTACAACCGCTACAATATTACCACAATGATTACATCTGTAGAACTTCAATTCCATCATCAAAATCCTCCTTTGCATTGCATATGTTTTTAGTTGCCTCAATCAGTAATTTGTATAAACATTATACCTTTTTCAGTTATAAAAAACAACGTAAACCGAAAGTTTTTCAGAAAAAATCTATTTCAGGAATGTCTTCAAAAGACCTCTGCCCAACGAAGCTCCAAGATTTCCGCCAAGCTTTTTACCGAAACTTCCTCCGACGGACTTGCCGAGTGCATTACCGATTTCTCGCCCAATGGTTCCGGCCGCAGTGCTTGCCACACTTGAAACCGCTCTTTTCGTAGCCTTTGCCCTGGCCTGTGCCTCCTTTTCAGCAGCCTTTGCCTGCGCCTGAGCTTCCTTTTCAGCAACCTTTGCCTCTGCCGTCTGCATTGCATGTCTACTCAAAAATTCATAGGCGGAATCTCTGTCCACAGACTCTGCATAGCGCACATAAAGAGGATTATTCTGAATCTCACGCTGTCTTATTGTATCGTCCAATGCCCCCATCTGACTCTGGGGAGGCAGAATCGTACAACGTTGAACCATAGTGGGGACTCCGCTCTCATCCAAAACAGACACCAAAGCCTCACCGATTCCCAGTTCCAGCAACGTATTATAGGTGTCAAATGCCGGATTTTCACGGTAGGATTGTGCTGCCGCCTTCACCGCTTTTTGCTCCGCAGGTGTGTAAGCGCGCAGCGCATGCTGTACTTTGTTACCCAGCTGAGACAATACGCCATCCGGAACATCTGAAGGCTTCTGTGTTACAAAGTAAATGCCAACACCCTTGGAACGAATCAGTTTTACCACCTGCTCAATCTTGGATTTCAAGGATTTGGGGGCATCCTCGAACAGAAGATGGGCCTCATCAAAGAAGAAAATCATGCGAGGCTTGTCCAAATCCCCCGCCTCCGGCAAAGTCTCAAACAGCTCCGACATCATCCATAAAAGGAAGGTGGCATACATGGTAGGATTTTGAATCAGCTTTCTGCAGTCCAGCACCTGAATCACACCTTTGCCGGTATTGTCCGTGCGAATCCAGTCCTTGATGTCAAGCGCCGGCTCTCCGAAGAAAAGTTCTCCTCCCTCCGCTTCCAGTGCCACCAGTGAACGGGTGATTGCTGCAACGCTCTGTTTTGCTATATTGCCGTACTGTGCAGAATATTGTGCAGCATTCTCCGACACATACTGTAACATGGAACGTAAATCCTTAGTATCTATCAACAACAGATTCTCATCGTCGGCTATCTTGAATACCAGGCTAAGAATGTCCGCCTGAGTTTCATTCAGGTCCATGATACGGCTTAAAAGCAACGGTCCCATCTCAGAAATAGTTGTTCTTAGAGGCATACCGTATTCACCGTACACATCCCAGAAGCAAGTGGGATAGGAGCGGTATTCAAATCCCTCTGACGCAAGTCCAAGAGCATCAATACGCTTTTGCAGATTCTCATTGGCTGAGCCAATGTTACACATTGCCGCCAAATCCCCTTTTACATCCGCAAAAAACACCGGCACCCCACAATCACTGAAGGATTCCGCAAGCACTTTCAAAGTAACGGTTTTACCAGTACCGGTTGCCCCGGCAATCAATCCGTGCCGATTTGCCATCTTCGGATAGATAAACACCTTCTCCTCTCCCGCTTTCCCCAAAAAAATTTTTCCTTCCTGATACATAATAACCTCCCTCTCGCACTTTTTGTTATTCTGCTTTTTCCCAGCTGCTCTTATCAAAAAGATTATCGCCCACCATCCGATACCAGACGCCACATTCTGTATTTAAGGTATTCCCCGGATTCTGGTCAAAGTCATCAGCAGTGGTAATCAAAAGATTTCCCTCTCTTTTGGCTGTATCATTGATAGGATTCCCGGTAAATGGATTCACCGGATGATCCAGAAGTCCCTCCAAAGCAAGCGTCGGTACATCTGCATTGGTCATAAACTCATCTGAAGAAGCGTAAACATCCGCATCAAAATCTTTGACCAGCAGGATGGGATGATACCCCTCCACATCCAGTTCTTCGGATACATTCAGGTCATCAAACTGTCTGAGTACACGGCCATGGTCTGCCACAATGATAATTCTCGTATTATCGTAAACATCATTCTCCTTCAGATAATCCAGCCACTTTCCAATCTGGAGATAGCTTGCCATATTTACATGGTAGTGCTGCAACTGAAAGGAGTTACTCATCTTCATGGTACGCCCGTCCAATGTAAAGCGGCTGATGTCCTCATAAGCTCCATTGTTCACATTATCAGCAGGTTCATACTCCGGCATCTGCATCAGACAGGGCTCATGAGGTGCTTCATTGTCAATCATCACAAAGCCTCCCTCACTGTCCTCGCTAATATCGGTCAGAGCACTTAGATTGGACAAAACGGTATAGGATTCCATAAATGCCGGGCTCTGGCTGTTGTTCTTTGTCGCTTCAAAATAGGTTCCATCGTCGTAAATAAATTTCTGCCCGATTACGGGAGCAACTTTCATCAGACTGTAGAGGAAAAAGTTTCGTTCCTGACCATCCTGCAGACGGCGCACATATTTCTGGTCATCCCCCAGATATGCTCCCATGGTAATATGGGTATCAATATCGGGATACTCGTCATATATGGATAAATCCGACACCTCCTTATAACCGGCAAGGGGAGGGTCACAGACCGTCACGTCATACCCCATGTCATCAAAGAGAACCGGAAGCACCTTCAGAGCCTCATTCTGCTTGTCCACAGCCGGCACATCACTTCGCTCATTCATAGCGGAAGGTGTGTACTCATAACCGCCAAAAATTGCCGCGGATGCGTAAATCGTATACTGCCCGAAGGAAATGGTATTAGGATAATACACAAAGCCCGAGAACTGCTCGGAAAGCTCCGGTTTCTCCGCCATAATATATGGAAAATAGTCACTGATTGCACGGTCCAGCATAAACACAACCACATTTTTTCCTGTCTTGCTCAAAGTCAATATCGGTGAGACTTCCGTAGCCTCCGTATCCTCGGAAATGGTGCGGATATAATCCATATCCGTCAATTCTTTCTGCGCCTGTACCACATTCCACATACCGAGGCCAAACAA
Organism: Acetatifactor sp.; assembly: GCA_024699575.1. Classification (GTDB taxonomy): domain Bacteria; phylum Bacillota; class Clostridia; order Lachnospirales; family Lachnospiraceae; genus Acetatifactor. The sequence continues at coordinate 12,766 of JAILPF010000405.1, forward strand.
ACTGATGGAAAAGACAAGCAGCACGGTCTGCCAGATTTTTTCATATTTCCAAAGGATCAGCACAACAGCTGTCAGCACAGCTATCACAACCAGATTCTGTATCGCTGTTTTCATCACCAGGTTTAATCCCTCATGGTAGGTAAGCAGAGGAGAAACTGTTCCTGTCCTGTTGCCGTATATCATATAATCTGCCAGACCGATGAACGCAAGCAGACAGATTATTTTCTCCAGTGCCTTCTTTGCTGCATCGGAGCTGACGTAATACAGAATTCCACCCCAGACAACAAAGACACCCAGCGCCACGCAGACTGTGAGCCAGACTAAAATCAGCGGATTACGGTATGCATTTAAAGAAATAAACTCCGCAGGAGAGGCGCTGATAACAGAGGCCGGTATGGTAAGCCCCATGAGAACCGCAAGAAGCAATGCTCCCGTCCAGAAGATTTTCGGAGACGGCACTACAACCTTTCGCTTTTTGTTTTGATTGGCATCCGTCTTAAGCAACGGACTGATAATCTTCATCACAATGTTTTTCAGCAGAGAAAACAGATTATTCATCGTCCAATACAGAACAAGTCCGGAAGGGCTCTGATATAATACGATCAAAAACAGGCCTGCCAGAATATAGAGCTGCAACTTATCCTTTAAAGGGAAGCCCTTTGTATAAATCACTCCGGAAATACAGTTGATACCGGTCATTAAAATCGGCATCAGGTTTAAGGATAAGCCCGCAATTTTGATCAGATGGTCCGCTTCTCCCAGATTAGGAAGGAACAAAAAGGAGGATCCCTGAAGGTCTACATTGGACAGATAATGGTATGCAGCGATAAAAAAAGGGACCTGAAGAAATAAGGATAAAGACCCTCTCATGGCATTGATCGGGTGGTAATTCTGCTGTCTGTAATAGGTGGACAACATCATAAATCTCTCGTCGCCCCGGAATGTCTTGCGGATATGTTTTACCCATTTTTCCATCTCTCGCTGCTTGAGGCGCTCCTGCTCCTGCATGGCATCCGAACGTTTGTAGAGCGGTAAAATCAATAGGTTTATCACCACACTCACCATGATAATCGCCACACCATGATTGCCGAACACCCTCGACATATTTGTAAAAATAAACTCAATCAGCAATACCAAGGGCTGAATAAATAGGAAAAAAAGTGATTTACTTATCATCAGTTAAGTCCTCTCCGGAAAAAGCTGTTTATATTTTTCGGTCAAATAATCCACCGTTCTTACTGCGCTCTCTCCGATATGCTGCCAGGATTGGCTACGAACGCGTTCGCGTCCCTCTCTCTTTGCGCTGCTTTCCAGCAGTTCATCAATTTTGTGTTTCAGCTGTGCAAGGTCCTCTTCTGCAAGAGGTGCTCCCAAATCTTTGAGTGCTTCGAATCTCCAGAGCGGTTCATCAATCCACGCCGCATCATAGGGTGCACTGTCAAAGGAAGTATCCGCATAGATAATAGGCTTTTCAAATACCAGTGCGTAGTCAAAAATTATGCCGGAGAAATCCGTAATCATCAAATCCGCTCTCTTAAGCACCTCAAAATTATCATTGTCGTAGTTCCATGTAAGCTGCTCGGAATCCGGGAACTCCTTCCAAAGAGGTTCCAGTATCTCCCTCTCAGAAATCAATGACTGTGGGTGTGGGCGTACGATAATATCATATCCTGTATCCAGAAGGGCTTGTATCATTTTGGCACCGTATCTGGAAAGAATCGCGCTTTCTCCCCAGGAGGGAGCAAGAAGAATTGTCTTCTTGTCCTGAATTTTCTGAAAAGTGTCCGACTCAAGTTTACCCTTCAGGGCATCCATATAGGTGGAGCCAACCACTGTCAGTTCTTTCTCAGGCAGCCCCCTTAGCTTCTCCAAAAGTCTGATATATCTTTCCTGAAATTCACCGGTCAGCAGGATTGCATCATAATAATCCATGCCGAACATTCTGTATCCTGTACCCTCATCCACCGCATGAAAGGTATGTACATACCACTTTACGTCCCCTGATCTCTTCCACTGGTAAACATCCAGACCCGGGGTAGTTGATAACACAATTCCTGCTTTCAGAAAATTTAATCTGGCAAATGCCTTGTTATTCTCACCGATAAACTTACAATGTACATATTCATAAGCCTTTTTGAGTGCCGGGTCATCCGAGGATGCTGTCCAGTATTCCAACGCAATCTTTCTTCGTTCAAACTCGTCACAAATAGGCTCAAACAAATTCCAATATCGCTTGCTGTCACTGAAAATAACGTACGGGTAGGTCTCTCCCGCCGTCTCCACACGTCCTCCGTGGATCAAAAATTTCAGTTTCAGCACTAATTTTTTCCACAAAAAGAGGATGCCCGAAACGATACCGATAAAAATGGTAAACAGCATGCTTCCTGTTCCCGGGTCAATATAACCTGCTACAATCACTTCTGCTATTTCCTCCCTTCCGGAAATATCTGACGAAGTGCTTTCAACAGTTCCTCATTGTCGTGCCTGTCGCGCACGGCAATCCTCAAATAAGAGCCGGCAACCTTTGCACTCAAATCCTTCACCAAAATATCATATTCCTCAAGTAGTCTTTCTGTAATCTCTGTGGAACTGCTGCCATCGCACAGCTCGACTGTAATATAATTTGCCTGAGATGGGATGACACGGACTGCAGATATTTGCCCCAATTCTTCTGCAAACCATTCTCTCTCCAGGGCTAATTTCACACAGCCTTCCTTATAGCTGTTCTCATATTTCCCGAAAATCTGCATAAAATGTTCGGCGAAAGAATTGATATTCCAAATGGATACATCCTTTCTGACCTGTTCAATAACCTCTCCGCAAGTGCTTGCCAGAATTCCCAGTCGCAATCCCGGAATTCCATAGGATTTGGAGAGACTCTTCATCACAAACAGATTGGAAAAGCGCTCCAAAAGTTCATTTCGAAGCATACTTTTTTCCTTGTCAGTAGAGAAATCCGAGAAAGACTCATCATAAATCAGACGAATATTTCTTTTCTTCGTCCATTCAAACAGCTTATAAACCTCTTGTGCCGTCACATAATTGCCGGAGGGATTATCCGGATTAATCAAAATAAGATTCTGAATATCCTTCCCTTCAAAATGGTGGATAATATCCTCCACTGTATAAGCGAAATCGCCGTTATCCGGTGTAAACACCTCAAGCCTGTCGGGTGTGACCCGATGTCCGTACTCTTCAAAGCTGGGACGAATGATTCCAAAACGTCCGTCCAGACAATGCATGAGGGAGCGAATCAGTTCGGCCGCACCATTTCCCACCACCAGATAATCTTTGGAAACTCCGGTGTTCTTGGATGCCAGAGATACATTCACATTCATACCTGACGGGTAAGAAACCAGCAGTTCATCATAGGCTGACTTCATTTCTTCCTTCATCTGTTTAGGTGGAAAGAAGGGATTCACCAGATAGCAAAAATCCTTTAATGCCGGGTATCTCCAATATCCGCCATATCTACCCTGCATAAGACGAAGTCTTTCCTTCGTAGGGGCAAACATGCTTGTTGCAATCTCCAAATCCTGTGCATCGTCAATCTCATACCACTTTTGTCCGCTTAATCGCTTTGCCTCTATTCCGGCATCATCCAATACAGCAAGCACCTTTAACACCTGTTCATAATACTCATTGTTGCCCAGCGCCTTGGAATAGGCCTCCAGAAAAGGAACATATCTGTTTCTGGAAAACTGTTTGCCAAATTTATATAAATTGACAGTCTTATAGTATTCTTCTTTCTCCGAATAGTTCAATGCCTTTCCGGGAATAAAGGAAACAATGGTATCATCCTCCCGCAGTTTCAGGCAGGTACCGTCCATCCAGGACTGATATTTGTCCACCAACACCAGTGATTCCCTTGTGTCTTCAGTCAGTGCATCCAATACAGCGGATTCAAAAATAATATCTGACTCCAGCAAAAGTGTGTCGTCTTCACAGAGATAATCTTTTGCAAGATACAGGGAATAAATATTATTTGTTTTATCATAAACGGGATTTTCAACAAACACTACCGGTGTTGTAATGTTTAATCCCTCCACAAAGTTCTTCAGTTCCAAGCCTTTATAGCCAACCACCAGAATGACTCTTTGAAGATTACGCTTGTCCAAATCCCGCAGTGCCCTCTCAATCAGGGTCTCGCCACATACTTCAACCATACACTTAGTGTTGTTACTGGTATATTCTTTCAAGCGTTTGCCCATTCCTGCCGCTAAAATAATTGCCTGCATTCTCTTTGGCCTCCTATTACTTTATCCTCACTATCTTACCACAAGCGATGTCAAAAGTATAGAAAAAAGGAACAGTAAAAGTCCCGGTGGCTGTGTTCCACCGGGACTTTTGTGATTAGATATGCTTATTTATTATCCTTCAATCGCAATATACTTCTTGTTCTCAACCTGTTTGACATCCTTTTTGGGGATAGTCAGTGTCAGGATACCATGCTTGAAGGAAGCTTTGATATCTTCCTGTGTCAAGGCATCTCCCACATAGAAGCTTCTCTGGCAGGAACCGCTGTAACGTTCACGGCGGATATATTTACCCTTCTTTGCATCCTCTTCCGAGTCCGCTTCGTCCTTGCAAAGTCCCTTGGCAGCGCTGATTGTCAGGTAACCCTCATTCAGTTCCACCTTTACCTCATCCTTACTAAAGCCGGGGAGATCAACCTCCATCTCGTAGCCCTGTTCGGTTTCTTTGATATCGGTGTTCATCACATTTTTCGCTCTGTGACCATATAATTTCTTTTCCATGTTCCTGAAATCCCGGTCATCAAAGCCAAACCATGGATCCTGATAAAAGCGATCGAACAAATCAAAGTTATCATTTAATAAACTAGGCATCAACATACGTCATCCTTCCTTTCTGTTTGCGGAATACCTTTGATTCCTTTTCCTTTGTTCTACTTGTGTTATAACACCATAGGCAAAAAGAGTCAATTAACAGATTGGGAAGAAATTATAAAATAATTATGAATCACTTCGTGACTTCATATAGTTCAACATCGTCCACCTGAAGGGAGCTGAAAGTAGGTGCATCAAAGAAGAAGCTGATGTCCAGCGTTCCATCTGTCACTTCCACCACGTCCGAGGTGAAGGTCATCCAGTTCTCCGTTCTTGGAATTTCTTTCTTAACTGTCACGCCCGCACTGGTCAGATCCAGACGTACTTCGTTGGCAGAATCGTTGTACACCTTACATTTTGCCTTGACAACATATTTGCCGTTCGGCAAGTTCTCCACCTTCTGCGACAAAGTACGAAGCAACGACTTATCGCAATCCCAGAAATAGAATTTATGTGTACCGGAATATGCATCAAAGTTATCAATACCATATCCGCCCTCTGTTCCATCCAGTGCGGTTACCTTCCATGGATTCAGCTCTCCTGTATTAAATCCGTGATTCTCAATCACATCCATTGGTGTTGTTGCCAGCGTATAAGGAGTGAAAGGTGCATGCATCTTTACAAGAGTCACTTCCCCTTCTCCATCCAGCTTGGTCACAGTGAATCTGTTGCTTCCTTTTTTTAGCGGAATATTGACAAAAACTTCATTTTCAAAGTCAGGGTTCACTGCTGCCGGCAAATCGATCTCCTGAGTAAAATTGCCTGTGGAAATAGCAACTTTCGCTGCCTTATCAGATCTGTAGGTAAGGCACGCTGCATAAGTTCCTGCGTGTTTCACATCCAGTCCGGCAAATTTAAAGGAATCGTTCTCTGTCTTCAAGACCTTGTTGCCCTCGCCGCCATCTGTGTTCACCTCATACTCTGTTTTCTCCTCCACAATTACGGGGGCCTCCAGAATCGTCAAGTCGTTGGTACCGCTTTTTCCTGTCAACACAACAGTATGTTCTGCGCCGTCGTCAGCCACGTTCACTGTGACAATCTGTTTTTTCTCATCCAATTTCCAGTTGCATGCTTTTCCGTCTACAGTAACCGCCAAATCCTCATAGGCACTCTTATGGAATTTCACAATGTAATTTCTGGGAGCGATATCTGTAAAGCTTCCCTGTCTCTTACCGATTACCAATGTGGTGGTATCGATTGTCGCTCTCTCTACGCTCGCATCAAAAGCAGTGGTAGCATACACGCCATCCTTGTAGCTTTCAGTCATTCCATCATCTTCGTAAAGCACAAAGTTGAAAGTACCGCTCTCCAGGGTAGGGAACACATCTACTGTGATATCCGGGCTTGCTGAAGGGTCATCCATATACTGACGCTCGGACTGTGTGGGAATTACAGAACCTTCCTTTACAAATACCGGTAGCACATCATAAGGTGCAGGATAAACCATTTCCTTTTCACCGCCATAAAGTGCCTTATCGTCGTTGTAGTCATACCATACGCCTTTCGGCAGATATACGGTCTTGGTCACCGCATCCTCAAGGACAGGTGCAACCAGAAAGCTTTCACCGCACATAAACTGAGTATCACAGCTGTAGGTCTTTTCATCTGAATCAAATTCCATCACCATAGGTCTCACCAGAGGAATACCGGTTCCTCCCTGACCGTAGCCTTCCTCAATACCGATTCCGATAATATTATCAGCAGCATAGGAATACATATAAGGCACCAGTCTGTATCTCATGTTGATGAATTTTTTGGAAAGCTCCGTCGCGTTATGCGTGTAAGGCTCCTTCTCCTCCACGCCTGCACAGTAGTGGAAACGATGTACCGGCGTAAAGGTTGCCAGTTCCACCCATCTGTCATACTGTTTGTTACTGATATTGCCAAAGAAACCGCCGATATCAAATCCCCAGTAATTATAACCTGACATGGAAAGTCCTGTACCCAGCATAATCTGCTCGTGCATGGACTGATAACTTGCCTGAATATCTCCGGTCCAGGGAGAGGCATATCTTTGTGTTCCGGTGTATCCGGATCTTGTCAGCAGGAAGGATCTGTTGCCATTTCTGGTCACTCTGTCATGAACCGCTTCCTGATGTTTGATTGCATATGCGTTTTTCACCTGATTTAAGGTTCCATATGCTTTGCCGTCCTCATTCCAGAACAGCCAGTCTGTATTGTATCTGGCAGGCTCATTCATATCCAGCCAGAAGCAGGATACTCCTTGATTCAGCAGATTATCCAACAAGGTTCCCCACCATTCTCTCGCTTCGGGATTAAAGAAATCCACCAGACCTGAATCAGCACCCCAGGGCCAGCTGATTAACTTAGTATTGCCTGTTTTATCTTTTACAAAAAATCTCTGAGAATCTCCTGCCACGAAATCCGCATTGTTATCGCGGTTCGTTATGTTAGGGTCATTGATAACTCCCAGCCTGATATGTGCATCCTGAAGACGTTTTATCATCCCCTCCGGATCCGGGAAGTTACGTTTGCTCCACATAGTGGGAGTGCACAGATATTCATACCACTCGATATCACACATGATGGCATCAATGGGGATTCCGGCTTCTCTGTATTTCTGTGCCACTCTCTCCACATCATTCTGCAGATAGCCGTAATGACACTGAATATTACCGTATGCATATTCCGGTGCAAAGAATGTCTTGCCCACCAAATCCGTAAAGGTCTTGGTCACCTGCTTCGGCTGAGGCCCATAAATAAAGTAGTAAACCAAATCTCCGCCGGGATTCGGATTGGATGAACCGAAGGAAACACAGTGCGGGTCCGTATATCCCATATCAAACACGGTACGGCTGGAGTTATCAAAGAAAATCGAATATCCTCCGGAGCTTACGAAATACGGATTGGACATATACCAACGGCCGTGGTCCCATGCAGGGCAGGATGCATCACACTCGGAACCATAGGCGTCCACCGCCCACATCTCCAGTTTTTCTCCTCTGTGATTAAAACCGGAAACCTTTTCACCCAGTCCCCAAAACTGTTCGCCCAGTTTTAACTCACTGTTGACGCATAATTCACCTTCTGCAGTCCATCCCATGCTCTGCTCTTTGTTCTGTAAAATAACATTGCCGTTGCTGTCGAGATAGGTCAGGGAAAAAGGGGCATTCTTGGCAAATACCAAGGTAATATCACCACAGTTGACGCGATAATTGTCCCCCTGCTTCTCCACAGCAAGCTTCTGCGGGTCAATTTTTTCATTGACAACAGAGAATGACTCATATTGTCTTTCAAATTTTCCTGTGGGGTCCGCCCAGACTTTTACGGCATTTTTGCCCACACTTGTGATTTTTACATCAGCATTATCGCAGACAACGGTAAGTTCGGAAGTTTTATCCCCTTTTACATCCAACACGTTGCCTACATAGCTCCATTCCACTTTTCTTACAGTGATGCAATCGACGTTGATATCTCCGGTATCCTCAGATGTTTTCTCAACAACCACTGTGTTGTCCCCCTGTGACAGTTCAACCGTCATAACGGAGTCTGCCCAGATTTTGATGTCACGCATGGACGCCACCTTCTGCTGGAAGGATTTTCCTCCCACTGTCACATGTACGCTCTGTGGCTCAGAATCTGTATCCT
>JAILPF010000478.1 GCA_024699575.1 Acetatifactor sp.
GAAGATGATGAAGGAGCAGAAAGAGTTCCATATTTCACATTCGACGCCGGAAGAGTATTTTGAGGAACTGGATAAAAAGCAGGCTGAAACAGAAATCGTGGCAAGGGGACTCAATCCCATTGCGGACGGTTGTTATACTTCACAAATCAGAGTAAAACAAAAACACAGAGCATTGGAGAATGCCCTGTATGCCGGAGAAAAAATGGCATCTGCGGCAGAAGTACTTTACGGAAAAGAGTATCCGGTTACACAGCTGAAGGAGGCAGAGAGAGCACTGTTGTTTGCGGAGTTCCATGATGCACTGCCCGGTTCCGGCTCCGCACTTGTCGAGGAAGACACACTGAGAGGACTGGACCATGGATTGGAAATAATGAGTCAGCTGAATATGGAAAGCTTTGTAAAGCTTGCTTCCGGCGAGCCCAGAATACAGGACGGGACTTCTGTTATTATGTTTTACAATCCCCATCCTTTTGATATTACCGGAGATTTTGTATGCGAATGTGGTCTGCCGAAACAGAATTGGACTACTGATTTTATGTATCCGGAGGTGTATTACGGAAAAGCCTCAGACTATCCAGGACAAAAAGTTCCTTGCCAGGCGGTCAGAGAGGAATCCAATTTCAGTATCGATTGGCGAAAAAAGGTGCTGATTCATGCGACACTGAAGGCTTCAGATGTAACCAGGTTCGATGTGCATTGGAATCCGTTGCCAAAGAGACCGGAGTTTCCGGTTATTGTTGACAAGCCGTCCTTTATATTTGATAATGGTGCTATGCAGGTGCGAATCAATACACAGACAGGGCTGATTGATGAGTACCGGGTGAACGGACAAAAGTATCTTGATAAAGACAGCATGCGTCTTGTGATGACGGATGATGGATATAATCCCTGGGAATTATATACGAGGGAATCCCATTTAAAACGAACTTTCCAACTGCTTACCCCGATGGAAGGAACGGCATTTTGCGGCATAGAGGACCGTGTCATTCCATCCATCCGCATTATTGAGGATGGGGAAGTACATACGGTGATAGAAGCAGTTTTCGGGCTGAGTGATTCCAGGGCATATGTCAGATATGTTCTTCCGAAGAAAGGAACTTTTTTCGACGTGGAAATCGGAATGAACTTTGCACAAAAACAACAGGTTGTAAAGCTGGTGATGAATTCCGCATTGCCGAAGGAGGCCAGGTTTGTCGGTCAGGTCATGTATGGAAGAGACAGGCTTGCAACCGGCGGCAGAGAGACGGTATCGCAAAAATGGCTTGCCGTCTGTGACAATGAAAATGCACTTTGTGTGCTGAACAGAGGAAGCCATGGAGCATCGCTGGACGGACATGAGCTGGGACTTACATTGCTGCGCGGAGCCGGATATACTGCCAGTGACTTTGTCATGGGTAAAGCGTATGCGCAGGATAGATGGGCCGAGCGAATGGAACAGGGGATGCGTTACTTTCAGTATCGTATCATGACTGCGACAGATGATGCGTTTGACATCATGGACAATGTGGCACTTGTTTATAATGAAGCACCCTATGCACTGGCACTGAACCCTTACGGTATCGGTGAAAAAAGAGGCCCGTTCCTTACCATTGATAATGAGAGTATCGTTGTATCTGCGTTAAAAAAAGCGGAAAATAACGATGGTTATATTTTACGTCTCTATGAGACGACCGGAAAAGCCAGACAGGGGCATATAAAGATTCCTTCACTTGGAATCGATCAATTAATACAGTTGGAGGCGGAAGAATTAAAGACGTTCCGCATCCGAAAAGGTGAGATTGTTCCGGAAACCCTTTTGGAAGGATACTAAGGATTTCAACGGACAGATTATATAAAAAGGAGATTTTTATCATGAAAGTAAACAGAGTGGCAGCAGTGCCGATTATCACACACGATCCATATTTCAGCGTATGGGCACCGGGAGATCATCTCTATGATGCGGATACCATTCATTGGAGTGGTTTGTCCCAGAAGGTGACAGGTTATGTTACGGTGGACGGACGTGTCTTCCGTTTCCTTGGAAAAGGTTACGAGAGAGAGGAAGTTATCGAACAGACTTCTCTGGATATCACAGCGAATGCAACAACTTACACATTTGAAAATGAGGACATTGTACTTGATGTCAGATTCCTTTCACCGTTGCTTTTAAATGACTTGGATATTCTGGCAAGACCTTGTACTTATGTAGATTATACGGTTAAGCGCAAGAAGGCATGTGATGTGAATGTGGAATTTGTTTTGAGCGACGAACTGGTTCAGCGCAACAAAGATGCATTGAACTGGGTGGAGGGAACCAGCCCGCTTGCCGATGGAAAGGGAGAATTTGCTTACGCATCCATGGGACGTGCAAAACAGAAACCTTTGGGAAATTCCGGTGACAGCATTACTATCGACTGGGGATTTGCTTATCTTGCATGTCTTGCGGGAGAAGGCAGAACCTATTTTGATAAAGGAAACAGAAGCCTTGTTGCAAGCCTTTGCCTTGGAAAAGATAAGTCTGAGGCGTCTATGATTGTGGCTTATGATGACCTGCTTTCCATCAACTATTTCGGTGAGTGGAGAAAGGGTTACTGGACCAAGAAATATAAGACCATTTTTCAGGCAATTGCCGGTGCATTTGAAGATAAGGAAGAAACCCTGAAAAAAGCGAAAGCACTGGATGAGGATGTGGAGAAGAGAGCGCTGGCTTCCGGTGGTGAGGATTATGCATTACTCTGTATTATGAGTTACAGACAGTCAATCTGCGCTCATAAGTTAATTACCGATGAGGACGGCAATGTCATTTTCCTGTCCAAGGAGAATGATTCCAACGGCTGTATCGGAACGGTGGATGTAAGTTATCCTTCCATTCCGCTGTACCTGATTTATAATCCGGAGCTTGTAAAAGGCATGATTCGTCCTATCATGCGTTTCGCTGACTATGATGTCTGGAACTTTGACTTTGCTCCTCATGACGTTGGACGTTATCCTTATGCGTGGGGACAGGCATACGGTGCAAATCGTGGTATGGACGGAAACAGCAGGATTTTCTATACCGGAGAAGGAGATACCATTCTTCCTGCATTCTATATGCTTCCAGCATCCAGCACTGCATATGATGTAAGATACCAGATGCCTGTTGAAGAGTGCGGAAACATGCTGATTATGACAGCTGTTGTATG
>JAILPF010000496.1 GCA_024699575.1 Acetatifactor sp.
TAATTACTGCCAGACAAAATATGTATGAATACAGGTTGAATACACAGTGCCTAGAGTGCATCAGCTTTCATTAATTTACCATTTTCATCGTTTTCTATAGACAATGTATCCTTGCTCTATCAAATCGGATACAAAAAACTCTCTTTGTGATACCTTTCCGGTACTTCTTGTAGAATCGATAATTCTTATTTGGCTTTTTTCCTTATCAATAAATTCTTTGAATATCATTACATGAGAACGAATTGCTAAAACATCACCTTGTCTAATCTCACTAAAATCGATAGCGTCTGCAATATTTGGAATATCTCTCGCTGCAATCTTTTTCGGCAATCCCCAACAAACCGTCACCAGACCGGAACAATCTACACCAACTGAATGATAACTTCCATATCTTGAGGTATCTTCCGGTACATTGCCCGCATATTTTCCATCGGAAATTCCCTGATCAAATTCCTCTAAAGAAGAGGCATTTCCCCATCCATATGGAACTCCCTTATTTATTTCATTTGGTTTCCACCAACCACAATTTAATAGTTTGCCTTTCCAAGTTGCATCAGGAGTATCAACATATCTATCATTTTCATCTATGCCGTGCATTACATTTTTATCGGTGGGATACCATTCATGTTCAGCATATAAAAGTGCTTTTTCAACAACCGCTTTGCCCCAAGTATTGTTCTCCATTTATCAAATCCGCCATTCAATTTAATAACTATCCTCTTCCCAAATACAACAGCTGCAATACAACTGAATCATTGCTTGTTATTTGTACTTCACCGGAAGGTTCAATATGGTAATAAGTCTTTTCCTCTATCTCTATTTTTTTATTATCAGTAAAAATAATTCCCTTACCTTGAAGCACATAGAGGGAAAAAGGAATAGGTGGTTCCCTTAGTACCTCACCTTGGTTTATCTCGAAATAAGCATGTTTTATTCCCTTTTCAAAATCGGAGTATAATCCAATAACATTTACCCCATGTGCCTTTCCGCAGAGCATGGAATCAACTTTAGCAAAATGAAAATTTTCTATATTAAAAAATTCGTCCATTATATGTAATCTGTGTGCAAAGGATACTGCTTCCTCAGCATTTTTTTTGTTTAGATACAATATCCTCGTTTCGTCTATATATTTGGGCTCGATAAACCTTTTCGTATATCCGGATTCCTTAGACAGGCAAGACATAGCAGTCATCATAGTCAGTTCATGTGTATATAGTTTTTTTAATGTAGCGTATGACATGACAAGGGTATCTTCTACACTGATTTCAGTATCATAAAATAATTGAATCTTACCATCTTTTACTTGTATCTGTACAATTGTGGTTTCGGACTCACCTACAATATCATATTCGAGCGAGATATAAAAATCAGTGGTTATTTTCTGTTGAAAACTCCTACTAAACTCTTGAAAAATATGTTTTACATCATTCCCTTGATTCATCCTATTGCTTAACCTCCTTTTTCAATATGGAATCCCCCATCGATTGAACTGCAATTCATTCATCCAACACAATTATCTCATATAAAATCACGATAATACAAGATATTTTCTTTTTGACATAGCATGTGATATACTGAAATGTAAAATTACGATATAAGGAGGAGAAACAGCCTTCGTGGAAAGAATTGGAGAATTTTTATACAAATACAGATATCTGTGCGGACTCCTCATAATAGTACTGGCGGTCGTTTTTGATTTAAACGGATCCTCGATAGGTATGTGGAATGAAGCATTTTCCCTTCCGGACAATCACGTGCTTGCGGGCACGCCAAGGGCAATCAGAACGGATGAATGGCGTGCTTTAACGCCTATGACCATATCGCAGAACAAGGCATTCTCCTGGTTCTCTGACATCATTCGAGGTACACGGACGGATGTTTTTATGATTTATCCGTTGCCGGTGCTGACCCCGTTTATCCTATTCCGACCATTTCTTGCAGGGTATCTTGTGTTGGGAGCATCCAGAGGACTTGCATTTTTCTGGGCGGCAAGACTTGTTTTTTTATGGCTGTCATCTGTAGAACTTTTCTATATGCTGTCAAAACAGAAGGGCTTAAGTGCGCTGGGAGCAACATTAATAGCCTTTTCTCCGCTGATTCAGTGGTGGTTTGCGGTGAATTCACTGGTGGAAATGATAATTGCCGGAAACTATGCGGTGGTGGCATTTGACAAATACTTAAGTGACCAAGACACGAAGAAGCGAGCGGGCTATGCTTTTGCAATTGCGTGGTGTGCCGGAGTGTTCGGTCTTTCTCTTTATCCGGCATGGATGGTGCCCCTTGCCTATGTTTATCTTGCTTTGGCAATCTGGATACTGGTAAGCCGGTTTGGACAGATTGGCATGAAACGGACAGACATTCTTATCACCATTCTTGCGGGAGTGATTCTTCTGGCGTCCGTGGGGATTATCGTATATATTTCAAGGGACACAATCGCTACCGTGGCCGGTACGGCCTATCCAGGAGCAAGATTTGAGACCGGTGGAGGCATGTGGAAGGAGAATTTTTACTATGTTTTCAACGCATTTTATCCGACAGTCGGGTATTTTGGCAGTTCCAATGCCTGCGAAACATCAGCCTTTATGAGTTTTTTCCCCATGGGAATCGTGCTGGGAGGTATGGATGTTATTGCCCGCGCACGAAAGAAGAGTAAGCAGGACTTGCCGGTGATACTGATGCTTGCTTTATCGGTATTTTTTCTGATATATTGCGGTGTGGGTTTCCCCGGTTTTTTGGCAGAGATTACGCTCCTTTCCCAGTCACCTGCATACAGATGCATAGCGATTATCGGTTTCATCCAGATCCTTTTGATGGTAAGAACCTTGAGCAGGGTGGAGAGGTGTGAGAATCCCGGGGAAAAAGAAAGAACGCAGACAGCGCTTGCTGCGGAAACGATAGTTACGGCATTGACGGCTGTGATATTGAGCGCGGTTGCGGTATACGGGGGAATCCTCTGTACCGAGGGATATCTCGGAAAGAAAAGAGCTCTGATCATGGGACTTATTCTCACAGTAATCTTCTTCGGAATGATGAATTATCAGAGGTTCAGAGTAATTACGAACGTATTGATGGTCGGGTTGGTATTCTATGCGGGTGCGACGGTGAATCCCGTGCAAAAGGGACTGTCGACCATCTATGAGAGTGAACTTGCGGGAATGATTGCGGATGTGGTGGCAGAAGACCCCGGTGCGCTTTGGATAGTGGATGATATGAACAATGAGATGACCAATTATCCTATTATGATGGGGGCAGCCACAGTCAATTCCACCAACACATACCCGGCATTGGAAAGGTGGTCTGCAATTGATTGTGACGGGGCGAACAGCGATATTTATAACCGATACGCGCACATTGCAGTTTCCATTGTCAGTGCCGGAGAGGGCACAGGCTTTGAATTGCTTGCAGCAGACAATTTCAAGGTGAATATGACTCCGGGGGATTTGAAGACACTTCAGGTGGACTATATTCTCACGGACAGGGAGTTGGAAAAGTTTTCAGATTCACAAGTGACATTTACCCTTGTAGGGGTGGATGAAAGCGATAGAAGAGCGGATAATCCTGACGTGAGATATCGGATATATAAAGTAGAAGGAAGCAAGAGGTGACCTTACGGTACCACATGGTAGTGCCGAAAATCTTTCCCTTTGTCTTTCTCGAGCTGTCGGAAATAATCTGAGAATTCCGGCAGTTCTTCTTTTATAAATTCCATCATTTCACCATCCGGGTCGATTGCTTCGTAGGATACCATATCACCGCTGAAATAGCAATAATTAGCCTGAGTGAAAAAATCTGCTATTTGATTTTGCTCCGTTTCCGTCAAAGTAGTCTCCGCCAGAGCTTCTCTGGTGGGATTGCTCATCTTGTCCACACAGTAGTAACCATACTCATCAAATCCGTCCGCATTCACATTTGTCTCTACTGTGTGATAATCCACTTCTCCCTCTGTAAATTCGAGACTTGCATATTGATTGGGATATACAGAAAGTGCGGAGGTGAGAATCTCTGTCAAATCATCCTCCGTAGTATAGTGCTGTATATGCATATGACCGCTTAAAAAAAGATTCACACCGTAGCCTGTCAACAGTTGCCGCAGTTTGCCGGCATTGGTGATGACATAACCGGAACGGAACAGTTCATTCTGAGCATTGAGGTTCTGATGCCCAGCAGCCAGGACGTAGACGCCGTCTTTTTGTGCGCGTTTCAGTTGCTTCTCGATCCATTCGACTGTCTCGTCGGTGTAGCTATACATCGCATTAACGGTATTGAAATCCAACATAAGAACTCGCAAGGAATCATTTAGCTGGTACATATAGCTTGCACTCGCGGTATCCGCAGAGAGTGCTTCATCAGGTCCGAATTCCCTGTAAATATTTTTAAAATCCTGAGTGGATGCGGATGGAACCTGCATGGAAGTATCCTCCGAATAGCTGGCGGCGTAAGGGTTGTATACATCATGATTTCCGGGGAGCACAAGGACAGTAATTCCGGCAGCTTCCACGGAGCGCAATTTTTCGGCTAAATCTTCATGGCTTTCCAGGGCACCGTTAAAGGTAAGATCTCCTGTGAGAATTAAAGCCTCGGGTTTTTTCTCAATTACTTCGCTCAGGAAACTATCCGTGATTTCTTCGATATACATCATACATTTGCCATCCCGACCATCGATTACTTTTTGGAATTTCTCTCCGTAATCATTGATGCGGGGAGAGATATAATGAATATCGCTTGCTACGATGATGTCTGCATTTGGCTGTGCAGGGGTATTATTGCTTCCGCATCCGGTTAGAAGAAAAAGAGAGGATGCGGCAATGATCAATTGTAAAGGGGGAAGTATCTGTTTTTTCATTTTGTCACCACATATTTTTGCGTAGTAGATGGTAAATATTGTTGGTTGTTTCTACTACCAGTCTGTAACATAGCACGGATTGTGTCAACTTTTTTTTGATGGATGCATGTGACCGCGGTTCCAGACCCTGCTGGGCTGAGCTTTATAAGTGGGACTTCGAAACAAAAGGGAGTAAAGCGCTTTCCTGTTAAACGGAAACAGTGGCCAGAAGTAACTGAATCCTCCGTAAGTTGGCGTGGTGATGATTGACACAAGTGTCAGAACCAATGAAATAACAAATCCATATACTCCGAAAAGTCCGGTTGAAAGAATCAGAAAAATCCGGTAGATGCGAATTGCCTCACTGAAGCATAAATGGAAGATTGACAGGGAACAAAGCAACGTGACTGCTCCGTAAAACAGCACTTCCGTGGATGCCCAATTTAAGCTGACAGCAATGTCACCTATGAGAAGACCGCCCACAATGGAAAGAGAACCGGAAAATTTTCCGGAACTCAGCGCACCGGCATATTGAAATAGATCCAGAAAGAACTCCACTGCCAGCACATAGAACGTCAAACGTGCCGGAGAGTGCTCAGCGGAGGTGAGCAGTTGCCACTGCAGGGTCTGCTCAGGGAAATAGGCAGTCAAAAGTAAAAAGAGAGGCATGAGCAACAGGCTGACAGGGATACACAGAAATCGGATTAACCGAAAATAAGTGCCAACCAGTGGACTTTTGTAGTAATCCTCCGGACTTTGCGTAAACTGGAAAATAGTGCAGGGAAGCACCATGACAGAGGGAGAGTTGTCCACGATAATGAGAATATGTCCCTCTGCAAGATAGCTGCAGGCCACATCCGGGCGCTCTGTCTGTAAAATGGCGGGAAGAGGATGATACCATTTCCTGGGCAGTAGCAGCTCCTCCAGACTCTTGGAGCCAATGGTCAAGGCAGTAACGTTCAGGGAATCGATTTTATCCCGGATTGCTTTCAAAAGCTCCGGACTGGCTTTGTCTTCCAGGCAGACAACGGCGACATCCGTTTTGCTGCAAGTCCCCACTTTGTGCATATAAAAGGACAGATGAGAGGAGCGGATTCGACGCCTTATCAGGACGGTGTTAAGCAACAGTGTCTCCACGAAGCCGTCCCTCGCACCTTTGGTGATATGCTCTGTATCCGGCTCCTCCATGCTTCTGGACGGATAAGTACGCACATCGATGATGATTGCCTGAGCGAAACCGTCCACAAACAGAACGGAAGGGCCGCTTAGCGCTTCCTCCAGAATCAAAGTCCAATCGTCTGCCAGTGTTGCCTGCACATATCCTATTTTTCTGTTTAAGAACAGAGTAATGTCATGGACGGTATCGGTCTCGGTGAAGCTTTCGCTCTGCAGGTCGGAGAAGATCCGTTGCAGGATTCCGGTATCGCAAAAGCCGTTGACGCCCAGAAAGTAACATTTTGTGGTCCCGAGAAGCAGGTCTCTGGTAATCAGATCAAAGCTTCTGCCAATCGGCAGAAGCTGGTGCAGGGTTTCGATATTTTTGCTCAAATCTTGTGTCAGTCGCATAGTTCCTCCGGAAATACTTTTTTGTGATAGCATTCCCATGCAGTCCTTTGCTTATGCGTCCTGTCATGATAAAAACCCGCAGACACATTCCCAGATTCCAAGAACAATCAGTAGAATACCGGCGAGAAAATCAGCTTTTGATTCGGTGACTTTTTGGCGGCAGCATTTTCCCAGACGATTGCCGAGAAAAAGAAAGAAAAAAGAAAAGAAGAATGTGGCGGCTGTAGCGTGGGAAACCGGAAGCCCTGCGATTCCGGCGCTTAAGCCAATCCCCATATTGTTGGCGGACAGAGCGATGGAAAGAGAGAGCGCCTGGGAAAAAGGGAGGGATGCATCTGTTTTCTCTGCCACTGGCGCGGGGGGAAACAGACGAAACTTCAAAAGGTAATAAATGCCATATACGATGAATACACTGCTTCCAAGTATTGTTGCGAAGCTGCGCGGCATAAACAGCAGAAAGGAGGAGCCGATTCTCAGGGCACAGCAGGTACCCGCCAGCGTAATCAGACTGATGAACAGATTCTGCCACAGCCGTATGTGGATACTGCGGACGCCGTACCAGATGCCGACCAAAAGTGCATCGAGGCTGACAGAGACTCCAAAGAGGAGTGATGGAATGAATTGCATGCAGAATCCTCCAAGAAAATCTTTATGATTACTATATTCTCTGTTTTGCTGAAAAGTTCGCGCCTTTCATTGGTTTACAAAACAGAAGCCTGATGATATGATAGATAGGATTTATGAGGAAGATACAGATGAAAAAAATAGTAGCATTTTGGAAAAAAGAAACCGTGTTGTGTGTGGCGGTACTGTTGGGAGTGATTTCATCCTTTCTGGTGCGACCGGACGCTGCATATTTGGAATATATTGATTTTCGCACACTTGCAATTCTGTTTTGCCTGATGAGTATTATGGCAGGACTACAGAAGCAGGGCGTGTTCCGCCTGATTGCAGAAAGTTTAATCAAACGGGTGCATGGACTTCGGCAGATTCAGTTGATTCTGGTTCTTTTGTGTTTTGTTCTGAGTATGTTTATAACCAACGATGTAGCGTTGATTACCCTTGTGCCTTTTACACTTACTGTGTTGGGGAAGCTTGGGGAGGAGTGGAAAAAGAAGCTGGCGGTTCCCATTGTGGTCATGCAGACAATGGCGGCAAACCTTGGCAGTATGCTCACTCCTATAGGGAATCCGCAGAATCTGTACCTGTATGGGAAAAGCGGAATCGGCCTGGGAGAATTTCTGCTACTGATGCTGCCTTACAGTCTGGCGTCGTTGGCAATGATGGTTATCTGGTGCCTGGTGCATCAGCCGGAGTCAGACGGACCGACATCTTTGTTCTTTGCCTTTCGAAGTGATTCGGAATTTGTGGGTAACAAAAAGCACATCCTGGCATATGTGGCACTGTTTTTATTGGGACTTTTGACGGTTGGGCATATGGTGCCGTATCTACTGACGCTCAGCATTGTGACTCTAGTGATTCTGTTTATGGATAGAGACGTTTTTGGCAGGGTAGACTACTCCCTGTTAATCACTTTTGTAGGATTTTTTGTTTTCATTGGAAACATCGGAAGGATGGAAATATTCCGAACTTTTTTGGAAAGTGTGGTAAACGGATTTGAGGTGCCGGTCGGAATTCTTTCCAGTCAGATAATCAGTAATGTTCCTGCGGCTCTTTTGCTTTCCGAGTTTACGAAGGACGTACAGTCCTTGATTGTGGGGGTAAATTTAGGCGGACTGGGGACATTGATTGCATCGATGGCCAGTCTCATTTCCTACAAGCAGATTGTGAAAGAAATGCCGGAAGAAAAAGGGACTTATTTTAAGAGATTTACCTGGACAGGAATAGCATTTTTGGCTGTGCTGATTTTGATATGGTGGATGATACGATAAAAAGTGTGGATAAAAAGGAGAGTGACAGATATGACTGAGGATATGGCAATTATCAGTGAAGAGGCATATAGAGCGGCAAAAGAACTGTTAGAGGAGGTCCACATGGAGCCGGGTCAGCTTTTTGTAGTCGGATGCTCTACCAGCGAAGTGGGAGGAGCCGGCATCGGCACCTATTCCAGCCCGGAACTGGCGGAGGCGGTGTTTGGAGGAATCTATCAGGCGACCCAGGAGGCGGGAGTGTTTCTTGTAGCACAGTGCTGCGAGCATTTGAACCGGGCGTTGATTCTGGAGCGAGAGGCGGCCGAAAAATACGGATATGAGATGGTGAATGTGGTTCCACAGCCAAAGGCGGGCGGGTCTTTTGCTACGGCGGCATACAAATCCCTGGAACAGCCTGTTGCAGTAGAGCATGTCAAGGCCCATGCGGGCATGGATATCGGGGACACGTTGATTGGAATGCATTTGCGTGATGTGGCAGTACCGGTTCGTATCCGCACAGCAACTATTGGCGATGCACATGTGGTATGTGCGAGAACCAGATTAAAGTACATTGGTGGAGAACGAGCAATTTATGAGGAAGTTTAAAGAAAAATTTATAGGTGACAGAGATTTTTACAGGATGGTGTTGTTGATAGCCCTACCCATTATGGCACAGAATGTGGTGGCCAATCTGGTGGGACTTTTGGACAATATCATGGTCGGCCAGCTGGGGACAGAGCAGATGTCCGGTGTGGCCATTGTCAATCAGCTGATGATGGTGTTCAATATCTGCGTTTTCGGATTGGTGTCCGGAGCATCGATATTCAGTGCCCAGTTTTATGGACAGGGAAATCACGACGGAGTGCGATACACTTTTCGATTTAAGGTAATCAGCGGAGTGGTGCTCAATATCATCTGGCTGCTTATCTTTGGGATTTTTGGTGAAAATCTGATTGCACTTTATCTGAAGGACGACGGGACCAGTGACCTGATGCTTACACAGAGCTCCGGAATGAGTTATCTGCACATCATGATGATTGGTCTGGTGCTGTTTACGATTTCGCAGATATATGCGAGCACACTGCGCGAGATTGGGCAGACCATGGTGCCTATGGTGTCCGGAATCATTGCGGTGTTCATCAACCTGATTTTGAATTACATTCTGATTTTCGGCCATTTCGGTGCTCCGAAGATGGGAATTGAGGGTGCAGCGTGGGCGACCATCGTCTCGCGTGTTGCGGAAGCACTGATTGTAATCATCTGGACTCATTCCCACGGAAAAGAGTATCACTTTATCCGGGGCGCTTACCGGTCGGTGAAAATTCCGCTTAGTCTGGTGGGTCAGATTACCAAGAAGGGAACTCCTTTGCTGATTAATGAGGCACTCTGGGCTGTGGGACAGGCGACACTTGTGCAGTGCTATTCCACCAGAGGACTGAACGTGGTGGCGGCAATCAATATTTCCGGCACGGTAGCAAACTTATTCAATGTGGTTTTTATTTCTCTGGGATCGGCGATTGGAATCATCGTGGGACAACTTCTGGGAGCCGGAAAGACGGAAGAAGCGGTGGACACGGACCGCAAAATTATCTTTTTTGCAGAAATCTGCTGTCTGGGAATCGGAACCTTGATGTTCTTTGTAGCACCGCAGTTCACACACCTATATAACACTACCGACGAAGTGAGAACTCTCGCAGGTAATCTGATACGAATCAGCTCAGTGCTGATGCCCATACATTCCTTCTATCACGCATCGTATTTCACGCTGCGGACAGGAGGAAAGACGGTGATCACGTTCTTGTTTGACAGCTTTTACCTGACGGTAGTCAATGTACCGTTGGCGTTCTGTTTAAGCCGTTTTACCGCTTTGCCGGTACTGGTTCTCTACATACTGGTAAACGGAGCGGAACTCTTTAAGGTAATCGTAGGATATGTTCTGATTAAGAAGAGAGTATGGGTCAACAATCTGGTATCGGAGTTATGATACCTCTTCAATCAATTTCATGATGGTTTGAATGGAATCAAGCTGACCGCTTTTACTCATGGAATCAATGTATTTCTGTCTGTTGAAATACAGTTCATGAACTTTATCGAGTAGAAGACCGGTAGTCAAATCATCTTCGTTTAACACAATGGAGAATCCCTGGGATTCAAAGGAACCGGCATTCAGGATCTGGTCGCCGCGGCTGCTTGCTGCAGGCAATGGAATCAGAATGTTCGGTTTTTTTAATGCCAGAAGTTCGCAGATTGCGTTGGCACCTGCTCTGGAAATGACAATATCCGCCATGGCAAACAGGTCTTTGAGCTCTGCTTTGACATATTCAAACTGTTTGTAGCCGGGGGTATTTAACAGCAGATTGTCGATTTTGTCTTTGCCACACAGATGAACCACTTGGAAATCTTCCAGCAGCTTCGGAAGTGCTTCGCGGACAGCCGTATTGACATTGGCGGCTCCCAGACTGCCTCCGATTACCATGATAACAGGCTTATTGGCAGTAAATCCGCACAGATTTAATCCGGCAACCTTATTGCCGCTTGCAAGCTCGGCGCGAATGGGCGAGCCGGTGAGAACCGCTTTTTCCTCCGGTAAAAGAGGAAGGGTTTCCGGAAAGTTGCAGCAAACTTTTTTGGCTACGGGAATGCAGAGCTTATTGGCGAGCCCGGGTGTCATATCAGATTCGTGGATGATACAAGGAATGTGCAGGCTGGCAGCAGCTCGGACAACGGGAACGCTGACGAAGCCACCCTTGGAGAAGACTACATCGGGAGCAAACTTTTTCAGATAAGCTCTTGCCTCTGCAAAGCCTTTGATGACACGGAAAGGGTCAGTGATGTTTTTTACATCCAGATAGCGACGGAATTTTCCGGTTGCAATGCCCTTGTAGGGAATGTCGAAGTCCCCAATCAGACGTTTTTCAATACCATCGTAGGAACCAATATAAGCAACTTCATATCCTGCTTCCTGAAGGGAAGGCAGTAAGGCAATGTTGGGTGTCACATGTCCGGCTGTGCCACCACCGGTCAAAACAATCTTTTTCATAATCAAAGCCCTCTATCTTATTGAATTCATTTTATAACCATAGATTATAGCAGATTTCTCCGCGGAAAACAATGGAAGGTCTTTTTGTCTGAACCTGTATTTTACGGGGACAAAATGACGATGACTTATCCTATCAAAATGGGAATATCTGCGATATACTTAGGTCTGAAATAAAAGGAATCCATTTTCTTGGAAAGAGAGGCAGAAAAATGTTTGAAATTCTCAGGGAAGAACAATTGCTCAGTGGCGTGATGCTCGGTTTGTTTGCGCTCAGTCTTTTTTTCAGAGGACTTTTGGGGGCTCTTTATCAGAATATGATTCGGGAAGCGGATAATATGTCTGTGACGGAAAATAAATTTTTAAAACAATGTAAATTAAAATTTTCCAACTGCTTTCAACTGAATAAAGGGGTTGCCAATATTCCGGTATTTGTGGATAAGCTTTTGTGTAAGTTAGCGGTGGGGCCGTTCTCTTTTGAAACGGTGGACCACCTTTCGGGTCAGCTGATGCTTTTGTCTGTAGTCAGCGCGGGTGTGTGCATCTGCAAGGGAATCATGGGAGGGAGAATGCTGGGGGAGATTCTTCCTTTCTATATCATTAGTTTTTTGGAGCTGTATTTATACTTTTCATTGTCGGCGCTGATTGATATTCGTGGAAAAAGACATGTCCTGAAGGTGGAACTTGTGGATTATCTGGAAAATCATCTGTCCGCCAGAATCCATGTTACAAAGGAAGACCTCCATATGCTGCAGAGGGATACGCAACAGAGTGATGCGACCCCGGTGAAAACTGTGGAACACAGAGGGATGGATATGGATTTGGAAAAGGAGGAACTGGAGGCACTGCTCGAGGAAGTTCTGGGTTTGTATTCGGGAAATTATACTTGAATTTACGGGGCAACTTTGTTACACTAACCTTAAGTACGCCATGGCGAACATGACGCCGAACAGTTACCGTTATTGAATACTGGAGGAGATGTGTATGAGTAAACAGGTAAATTTTGATTATTCCAAAGCCGGTTCTTTTATTTCCAACGAAGAAATCGGCTATATGAAAAAACTGGCGCTGGATGCCAAAGAACTTTTATTATCCAGAAAGGGTGCAGGAAATGATTTCCTCGGATGGATTGATCTCCCTGTAGACTATGATAAGGAAGAGTTTGCAAGAATTAAGGCAGCTGCAAAGAAGATTCAGGAGGATTCAGAGGTACTGCTTGTCATCGGTATCGGTGGTTCCTACCTTGGAGCAAGAGCAGCAATTGAATTTTTGGGACACAGCTTCTACAACATTTTGGATAAGAGTGCCCGCAAGACACCGGAGATTTATTTCTGCGGTAATTCCATCAGCTCTACCTACTTAAAGCATTTGATGGATGTGGTTGGAGACAGAGATTTCTCCATTAACATGATTTCCAAATCCGGTACTACAACCGAGCCTGCTATTGCTTTCAGAGTATTTAAGAAGCTTCTGGAAGATAAGTACGGTAAGGAAGGCGCTGCAAAGAGAATCTATGCTACCACGGACAAGGCTAAGGGAAGCTTGAAGAACCTTGCTACAGAGGAAGGTTATGAGACCTTCGTTGTCCCTGATGATGTAGGAGGACGTTTCTCCGTGCTGACAGCAGTAGGTCTTCTTCCTATTGCAGTAAGTGGTGCTGATATCGATAAATTGATGGAAGGTGCTGCAAGCGGACGCAAGCGTGCACTGGAGAATGATTTTGAGAACAATGATGCGTTGCAGTACGCAGCACTTCGTAACATTTTGCATCGCAAGGGCAAATCAGTAGAAATCCTTGCAAACTATGAGCCCGCTGTTCACTATGTATCCGAGTGGTGGAAACAGCTTTACGGTGAGAGCGAAGGTAAGGACCAGAAGGGTCTGTTCCCTGCAAGTGTTGATTTGACAACCGATCTTCACTCCATGGGTCAGTTTATCCAGGATGGTTCCAGAATCATGTTTGAGACTGTAATCAATGTGGAGACCTCCAGAGAAGAGATTATCATCGGTGAGGAGCCGGTTGATCTGGATGGTTTGAACTATCTTGCAGGCAAGAGCGTTGATTTTGTCAATAAGAGTGCTATGAACGGTACCATTCTTGCACATACCGATGGTCAGGTTCCCAACTTTGTGGTTAACGTACCTGAGGTAAGCGAGTTCTATCTTGGAGAGCTGTTCTACTTCTTCGAGTTTGCATGCGGTGTGAGCGGTTATCTTCTCGGGGTAAATCCTTTCAACCAGCCCGGCGTAGAAAGCTATAAGAAGAATATGTTCGCACTTCTTGGAAAACCCGGATATGAGGCACAGAGAGAAGAGCTGTTAAAGAGACTTAACTAATTCAGTTCATAAATAATCATCATAGACGAGAGGAAAAGGGAACTGCTGTGGCGGCTCCTTTTTTCTTATAGCTCGGAAGGAAAACAAGCGACCGCGAAGCGGAAGTTTTTGTGAGTACCTAAGAAGATTGTAAGGGAAAAGGTGAAGAAAATGAAAATTGTTGTGCTTGAGAGAAACAGTGTGGGGCCGGATATCCCGGTGGATTGTCTGGAGGAACTCGGTGAAGTGACTTATTACAGAAATACGGTCACCATCGAGGAAGTCATTGAACGAGTGAAGGATGCGGACGTAATTGTGGCCAACAAGTCTCCCATGAATGAGGAGAGCCTGAAGGATGCCAAAAATGTAAAACTCATCTGTGAGTTTGCGACAGGATATGATAACTGTGATTTGGCATATTGTAAATCCAGAGGAATCAAGGTGGAGAATGTGGTGGATTACTGCACATCGATGGTGGCACAGCATACTTTTACCATGGCGCTTGTCCTCTCTCAGAAACTGGCGCATTATGATAACTATGTAAAATCCGGTGCATACAGTGCGCAGGACCGTTTTTCCAATTTTGATGTGCCCTTCTACGAGCTGGAAGGAAAAACATGGGGCATCGTGGGGATGGGAAATATCGGAAGAAGAGTTGCAAAAATAGCGAAGGCTTTTGGATGTCGCGTAATCTTCTACTCCATTACCGGAAAAAGCTCCTGCACAGAGTACGAGCAGGTGAATAAAGAGACTTTACTGGCAGAAAGTGACTTTCTGTCACTGCATTGCCCGTTAAGTGACCTTTCCCGC
The DNA here is from genome assembly GCA_024699575.1 of Acetatifactor sp. Lineage (GTDB taxonomy): Bacteria > Bacillota > Clostridia > Lachnospirales > Lachnospiraceae > Acetatifactor. Next base: position 14,423 of record JAILPF010000496.1, read on the forward strand.
AACCTGATTGATAAGAAAGCATTGCAACAGATGAAGAAATCTGCTATTCTCATCAATGTGGCAAGAGGTCCTGTTGTGAATAATTCGGATTTGTATGAAGCTCTGGTAAGCGGAGAGATTGCGGCGGCAGGTCTGGATGTCTTGGAGAAAGAGCCTTTGCAACTGAGTAATCCGCTGAGCAAACTCAAAGACAGCAATCAGCTTATCATCACACCCCACCTGGCATGGGGAAGCGTGGAGGCGAGAATGAGGTGCGTGCAGGGTGTATACGATAATATTGCCGCATTTAAGCGGGGTGAAGACCGAAATCTGGTGAATCCCTGAAAGGTTTAGAAGAAAGGTGTTACAGAATGAAGAAACGTAACTTAGTGGACTGGTTTCGTGACTGGCTGGAAAGATGGCCGAAGATTCATGAACTTTTTTGCAAATATGAAGAGATTCTGGTTTATCTGGTAGTGGGTGTTATGACCACCATTGTCTCCTGGGTGGCTTGTTATTTAAGCAAATTTATCCTTGATTCGGATGTATCATGGCAGAATGCGATGATACAGACAATCGGCTGGGTATCCGGTGTGCTCTTTTCCTATCCGCTGAGCAGAAGCTGGGTGTTTAAAAGTGTAAATCCCAATGTTCTGGGTGAATTTGCAGGATTTGCAGGCTCCAGAGTTTCCACATGGATTCTGGATATTGTGATTATGTGGGTGACCGTAAATCTGATGGGAATGAGCTATTGGAT
>JAILPF010000503.1 GCA_024699575.1 Acetatifactor sp.
TACTACACTATACCGGTTATTGTCCGCCGCACCTACTATATCGCTCTTCTGCAGACTGCCGCTTTCCGTCAATCTCTCTTCTCCGTTGCTCTCCTCCGTAATGTAATATTGCAGACATTCTCCGAAAAAGAGTACAAACTCTTTAAAGCATACCCCGCCGTATACCTCGCGCATTGGCTCCAGGAAATATTCGTCGGACTCTCCATTGTCATGCACTGTGACATAATGTATCACTGCACGATTGCCGGGTTTCGCACGATATTCTATAATCGTTCTGTCATCCAATTCCTTCACGAGTTCATGGAAATTCTTATATTGCTTTAAAAACTCAAAATGGATTCCCTGTCGCATGAATTCTTTGATGAATGTCTCAACAGCCGGATAGTCCTCTTCCTTAAGTTCATCCTGATTTTCTGCGAAATATTTCAAATAGGCCAGCCTGCAGATTAATTTGGTTTCCTCTCCTCGCTGCCATGCATATCTAATCTGGCGGAATACATGCGCCTCCATCATTTTTTCTCTCACAAAGAAGTCAAAACTGCATTGCTCAAGAAAAGCTTCTTCCACTTCCTGCTTTGCTCCCTGAGAAATATAATACTGAAAAATATCCATCTTTTCCCCCACAAATGCGTGGGAGTAAAGCATCTGAATCAGCAGGCGCTCCGACAACTGGTAACAATCCACATCAAAAGACCTTGCTGCTTTCCAGATGTCTCTCATATCTTTTGCGAGTCCATTGTAATATTTAGCAAGATATTCCAAAATCGTCTCGCTGTATTTCCCTTTTCGGAAGGAATACATGGCAGCCGCGGTCAACATGTGATCCTCTTCCATATTTTTATAATGTATCATTTCGGTCACGAGTCTTACCAACGTCTTTACGTCCGCAAAATACGGTCCGTATATGTTTACCCATTGATATGCTGTCACATATTTCCCACGGAGGACCATGTATTTTAATGTCTCCGTCCGCTCCTCCATGGATAACTCTTCAAAAGGCATATTTTCCAGATGTTCATCCAGCGCCTGCATGTCGTCATTATCATAAAAATATTTCAAAAGTTTCAAAGCAATATCTTTTTTGATATCATCACAGACAAATGCGTCTGATAAAACCCTTCGCATCCTTCCGATATTATCCGGAGTCGGTTCACTCTGCTCCACACTGCACAAATGCAAATCGAATTGAGGACATTTACAATCATAGTCGAACAGCCATCGTACCATTCTGCCCGGCACCATTGTTTTTTCCAATGTGTATTCCACATTTTTAATAAAACGATTGCCAAATGCATCCTCAAATAATATGGTATATTCGCTCCCATACAATGGCACCCACGTTGTACATCCCGTCAACATGTATTCATCCGCTTCAGCGTAACCGGGACGGTAGACAATCACTTTACGAAGTCTCTCATCCTGAACGCTAATCTGATGTGCATATAATATCTTACACAATGCACAGGCCAATTCTTCATCAAGCATCTCAGGTTTCAAAAAAGTCTGATACAGCAGAGCAAGATTCCGGTTAATGTGAAGCTTTCGAATCTGTTCCAACACAAAACGCTCCATCCACGGCTGATATCGCTCAAACAAATCCTGCATAGAGTCCTTGTTTTTTAGCACATACGCGTAAAGATAAGCTGCACGCTCATAATCCAAATTGCTCTGATAGGAGAAATACATTAAGACAATTTTGGGAATTTGGAGGGAGACATTCTGATTTATGGACATCATATAATACTCATAGAGGTTCGTAATTCTAAGCTGTGCCTCCACGCCAAGGCGAAACCACTCAAAATACTGAGGGTCGGCCTTTCCGCCCTTAATCAACAACGTACAGATTTCCTGTAAAATACGCGTATCCGGCTGCTGTTCATATAGAAGTTCCAGTGTTTTTAAAAGAACCGATGAAAACTCTCTCTCCCTGCCTGAGAGATAAATCAGCTGTTCAATTACTTCCGTTCCCAGCGCTTGCTGCCTTGCTCCATAGTATAAAAGTTGAATTTCGTACGTATCCAGCCTTCTGAGCAATGCAGGATTGTTGCGAAGCAGATACAAAGCTTCAATGTAAAGCACCGGGCTGGTACAGCCGTAATAAAACTGTTTTTCCAGAAACATCCACTTACCGGAAGCCGATTTATTGTATTCCTCAGATAAATACAATAAAAGCCATGCCACACGCCACTGATATGGATTACGCTGATATATCTGTTCCACTTCCTTCGCCATGTGATTCACATATCCTTCTTCCCTGTGAATCAATGTCAACAAATATAAATAATACGCTCTGAGTGCATCATCCTCCGCATGATTCTTTTCAATTAAATCTATTCCGTGTTCCAGCAGCCATTCAGCCTCATTGTAGCGCTCCTCCGAGATCAGCAGCTGTGCCTGAAATAATCTTGCTGCAATATCCCTTTCATCCATCGCCACAAACCGGTCCACAAGCTTGGCCGTCTCTTTTCGCCATGTCGAGGAACTAATCTGTTTCAGGCGGAATGCCTGATAAAAATCCATCAGCTGAACCGTCAAACGTTTCCTCGCGATATCGGATTTCACTCCTCTAATATTCTCGCCGACTTTAACAACAATAGGTACGGTTATATATTCATAAGAATTATACAATACAAGCTGTCCGATGTTTTTCCCGTTTCTGCAGACACTGCCATCAATATAGACAGGCAGTCTGCAACGGTTTCCCAAAAAGTCATCGTCTGTGATAACCTGTTTTTCCGTGTATGCAAATTCGCCATCACATTCTACACAGAGCGTAGTATATCCCCAACCGTTTCTGGTAATATTTAATACCAATTCATAGGGTCTGTCCGGGCTGTCCTGTTGTAAAAGCTCCAGTGTAAGCTCTGACTCCTCCAGAAGGAACTCCACTCTCTGTTTTTTATTTATCTGAATCAAAAATTCTTCAACGTTCTGCTGATTGCCCGGTATCGCAGACAATCCCCGGTAGCTGTCAAATACCTTTTCATCCACACCTCGAAATAATACTTCAAAATCCGAAGAATAAAAAAGATTCACTGCCTCCTGCCAGTTACTTTTGGCAAGATTAGCAAAATGAAACAGATTTTTAATTGTTCCAATGGAAGATTCCAGAATCCTATGTTCAATAGACACCACGAAAGGGAGATAATATTCCCCGTGATTGCTGACCACATTGAAAGCACCTTTTACGACCTGCCCTTCCTCTGCGGATTCCCCGTGGAAGCAAAATGGAATCTCCTCGTCGCCCCCGGAAAACCGTGGCAACAGGCATTCCATTCTAAGGTCCGTCGTATTAATATAACCATTGGTAAGAGTCCCCGGTGCCGCCTGAATTCGAAAGGACCCTTCATAACTTGTGCCTGCGGGCAGAGTAAGTTCTAATTTGGAACACGAAAAATCAAGGGAACTGTTTTCATAAACAAAATCTCCCGCTAAAATCTGTTCGATAATCTCCTGCATTTAAACTCACCCACTTTTGCCCAAAATCTAATTTCATTATAGCAAATTATCCCTGTCAGGGCAAACACTTCC
>JAILPF010000001.1 GCA_024699575.1 Acetatifactor sp.
TCCGGAATATATAATCGTTTCCTTTGGCAAAATATCCTCGAGGAAATACTTTATCGTAGCATTTTCTTCTATATGTACAAACAGACGCACATTCTCCGGAAGTGACCGCAAAATAGCACTGTTCAAAAATCCTACCGACTCGCCGTCTATCATTACATTTTTTGCCCCAAGGCCGTTCTCCTTCGTAATATCCGCTGCCTTCTGGTAAAATTCCCGCACATTTAAGATATACTTGTCGTCATTCTGCCTGATATAGTTTTCCACCATATCGGCAATTCCATCTGTTCTCTCTTCAAGCTCCGGAATCATTTTATCGGATAAGAGTCCGTAACGAATATAATATCTTTTTCCACACTCAGGACAAACCAGTTCCCCACTCATAATTTCATTATGTAAAAGCTCCGGCTTCTCTAATTCAAGAGTTTTTTTGCAGACGGGACATTTCAAACTGCTCATCATACTGAGTGCAATGCCTCTGTTAAAACGAAGCATAGCATTATACTCCTGCAGTCGTGCTTCAATCAACTCATTCATCTGTTCCAGTCTTTTAATCTCTTCACGATTTTGTACCAGCTTTTTCTCAAAACTTGATTGAAAGCTTCCAAGACTGACAAAAGAGTTGCTGGTGAACATTGTTTGAAACAGAAGGTACGGTTTCATTTCCTCCAGTTTAAAGTTCATAGCTTTCAATAAAAGAATAGTGTCCATCACTTTATTGTCAATCTCAGAAAAACTATACTGCGTATTCTCCCGAAGTGGCGTAAGCAGCCCCTCTGCTATATAATGCCTGACCGTATCGATGGTCACGTTATGCTTTTTTGCAAATTCACCAATTTTCATGTTCTACTGTTTCCTCATCAGTCTCAAATGATGTCTCTATTATCCTGTCTCTGGCAACTCAAGCACGCGATAGCACACTCATCTCAAATTCGTATGCCTTCGATTTTTTGAGGTTACACGCAGAAACAAACATTTACAGTTTTCACGTGCTATCAATTTGCAGGGTGAACATACTAATTTAAACTTTTATCTTCCCCGCATGCCTATCTTGCCAGCTTTCCTTAACCAAGGTGCCTTAATCAGTCACATATGTCTTCTCAAAAGACACGCCAAAAACCACTAAACCCGAATATGCGTGTATCCGTAAAAAATGGCATACATACGGAAATAACGAATTCCTTCTCCCTCGTGTATAATGGGTAAAATCTCCTTATGTCATCGCTCCACAACATGGAATAACCATGCAATCACAAAATCCGTTCATTAAACTCCATCATCGCCTTTTTCCGTAGCAGCTTTTGGGTCTCAAAAACAAACTCACTATAGCCCGGCCACTCGGAAGCAAGGTCAAGGTTATTCTTCTGGAGCCATGCATCCGACATTCTCAGTGTATCCTTTCCATAGAGTTTTGTCTACCGCATTTATTCTCCACCCCATAGAACAATTCTCCGCCTCATAGATTGCATTCTCCTCACAAAAGTTGTTAAATAAAATCAGAAACAGCGCTGCTTTAGAAACTTTAGAAACCGGGAGGTAATATCTATGAATCAAATGAGCATTGGAGAATTTATGCAACAACTGCGCAAACAAAAAAACTTGACCCAGCGTGAACTGGCTGAACGGATTGGCGTCAGTGATAAAACCATCTCCAAATGGGAGACCGGAAACAGTATTCCCGATACATCCATGCTGATGTCCCTGTGCAGTGCACTGGATATTTCTGTAAATGAGCTTTTGTCTTGCGAGAAACTGCCTCCCGAGGATTATTCTAAAAAAGCGGAGGAAAATATGATGAGCTTGTTAAAAGAAAATGAAACAAACAGAAAATCGAACGTTACCAATCTGATAGTCGGCTGTGTGTTGTTTGTACTGGCCTTTCTCTTTATGTATCTCTCCTTGTTTGGATTCACGCTGGGCGGTCTTCCAGGCTTCATTGACCTGCCGTCCTTCCTGGAACTGGCCATTGTCTGCATTGCCTGCATTTTCTTATCCGGTGCTAAAGGCAAAGCTGAGATAATAAAAGTTCTGCAAAAGGGGTTGCTTCCTGCAGGTGCACTTATCTTTCTCTTCTCCTTACTGGTACTTATGTATAACTTGGAAGATTTTTCAGTCTTGGGTCCATCCATGGCGGTAGCGGTTCTTCCGGCAATCTACGCACTGGCAATCTATGTTGTACTGATACCCGTCAGCAAACGGCTGGAAAACTAAAACATTCAAGCGGTAACACAGAAAGATACTAAAATCTCTGTGTTACCGCTTTTTTAAAGTATCATTTCTGTGAATATCTGTCTGC
>JAILPF010000031.1 GCA_024699575.1 Acetatifactor sp.
TAATTTGAGCTATATGATGCATGCTGACAAAATAAGAGTTATTTCCAGGTTACTTTATCACTATGACTGCCATGGAGAGGGACTTTCACGACCCACAAAGGATAATTGGCAGAAAAGTGCCAATGAACTTCAAAACAGAAAAAAAATCTGGGAGCATTATGTAAAATGTTTTAAGCAGACGGGCGATTACGAAAAGTATCGAAAAAAGATGGAGGAGTATTGGATTAACTATTGTATCAGGCAGGAATACTACTTCAAAAACCGGTACAGAAACTGGAACGAGGAGGAAAAAAACAATTGGTGGGCATGTGTATCGGAGGACGAGCTCATCCGTGAGTGCATTGCAAATTATGGACAGAAACGATACTGGGGAAGAAAAAAAGTGTTTTTCCTAAAACAGAATGTGAAAGACCTGCTCAAACGTTTGCTGCGGGGAGCTTTTGGCGCGGCGACACTGGTACTTTTGCTGACTGGAAGCATTGGTCTTATGGGATGCGGTGTGCAGGAAAGCGGACAGCCGGAAGAGCTACCGAAGATCGAGGAAGTACAGGAGACAGAGGAAGTATCGGAGTCGGTTGAGGATGTGTATACGGGCATATCTGCCACGGAGTTGATTGCAGATATAAAGATTGGCTGGAATCTTGGGAATGATTTAGAATGTTATGACGACAGACCGTATGAGATGATTGGTGAGACCGGGAAGGAGAAGGTGACTTTCTACGAGACAAAATGGGGGTCACCGGCTGCTACCGAGGAAGTGATTGAGGCGGTAAAGGTGGCGGGCTTTGATGTGGTCAGAGTTCCGGTGACTTATCGGAATCATGTAAATAATGAAGGTGTTATTGATGAGGAGTGGCTCAAGCGCATAAAAGAGATTGTGGATTGGGTTCTGGAAAAGGATATGTACTGCATTATTAATATGCATCATGACACGGGAAAAGAGGGATGGCTGACCGCTGAACCTGAGAATTATATGAAAAATAAAGAGAGATTTTCCGAACTCTGGGCACAGATTGCCGATTATTTTGCAGGGTATGATGAACGGTTGATTTTTGAAGGATTCAACGAAATGCTGGACGAAGAACATCATTGGGCACAGGCTTTTTCAGAGGAATATGAAACAGTTAACGAATACAATCAGTTATTTGTGGATACAGTGCGACATTCCAATGGCTTTAATCCTTATCGATGTCTGATTGTAAACACATATGCAGCCAACTCCTCATGGACTACAATAGAAGCGATGAGACTGCCAGAAGACAGTATGGGTGACAGACTGATTGTCTCGGTACACAGCTATGAGAATGCAAAATCCTTTGCCAAGGCAATGAAACATTTATATGATAGATTTGTTTCGAACGGCATCCCTTGCATTGTGGGAGAGATGGGCCATGTCAATAAAAACGGCAGGGAAAAATATGCCAGGGAGACGATTAAAGCAGCCAGGGAGAACGGAATCCCCTGTATCTGGTGGGATGACGTCGGGGTGGCTGACAAGCCGGAAAAGGTATACAACTATGCGCTGATGAACCGAAGGACAGCGACATGGTATTTTGAAGATTTACTGGAAATTATGATGGAAAGTGCAGAAAATGGAGACTAAAACAAAGAGAACCGCGTTGAATATCATAGCACAATGTGTAGCTTTTGCCGTGAATCTGGGCATCAGTTTTTTCCTGACACCGTATATTACGAAAATGCTGGGAAAAGAAGTGTACGGCTTTGTGGGACTTGCCTATCAGGTGACCAGCTACATTTCTGTGTTTACAGTGGCATTCAACACCATGCTGAATGTGTTTGTGTCAACAGAATATTACAAAGACCGGATGGAGCGTGCCAACCGTTTCTACACTTCTGTTCTCTATGCAGATACTGCACTGGCTCTTTTGATGGCGGCACCGTTAGTATTTCTTTCTTTGAAAATGGAGCTGTTCCTGAATGTGCCGATGGAGGCGGAGTGGGACATCAAGCTGTTGTGGCTGTTTATTTTCATCACATTTCTGCTCAATCTTGCGTATGGCCCGTATGGGGTGGGTTTGTTTATCAAAAACCGCCTGGACTTATCGGCAATCCGTAATATTGAGAGCAACCTGATAAAGGCAATTGTGCTGATACTGTTGTTTGCGGTATTAAGCCCTAAAGTCTGGTTTGTCGGGTTCGCAGCTTTTCTAAGTGGCGTTTTTATAATTGTCACCAATCTGCATTATCAGAAAAAACTGGTTCCTGAAATCAAAGGTCGCAGGGAATGGTTTGAATGGTCTGCGTTAAAAGAACTTCTGTCAGTTGGTATCTGGAACACGATTAACCAATTGACCAGTATTTTGATGAACGGATTGGATTTGATTGTTTCCAATATTTTCATCGGTGCACTTCAGATGGGGTATATTTCCTATGCGCAGACAGTGCCGACCCAGATGCTGGGACTGATTGCTGTGATTAAAAATACGTTTATGCCCAGACTTACAAAGGTGTACGCCAAATCCGGTGACAGAATGGATGAATTTGTTGGAGAAGTGAAGGCGTCCATGCAGGTTTGTGGTTTTTTAGGTTCCATTCCCATTCTGCTGTTCATGGTGTTCGGAATGGATTTTTACAGACTTTGGATACCTTCATTGACAGAGGAAGAGGTACGAACTATCAATTATCTGGCAATTCTGATTTTGATTCCGAGCATGCTGGATGTGTATATATCTCCGCTGTATAATGTTAATTCTATTACGAAGAAGATTAAAATTCCGGTATTCGTGACATTTGGAATCGGAATTGCCAATATAGTCTTTGAATTGCTGCTGCTAAAGATGACCAATCTTGGAGTCTATGCGATTGAAATTGCCACAGCGGTTTTGATGGCGGGAAAAGTATTATTATTTACGCCGGTTTACGCAGCAAAGATATTGCGTGTGAAGTGGCAGACTTTTTACTCGCCGCTTGCAAAAGGCGGAATTACTTCCGGATTGTGTCTTGCCATATTTTTTGCGATGCATAGACTGCTTCCCATCCATTCATGGATTACGTTTCTCATGGTGTGCGGCAGCAGCCTGTTAATAGGATATGTTATCAGCTTTTTCATCGTATTGACGAAAGAGAACCGCAGAAGGGTTGTAGCGATGATGCCTAAAAAAATCATATATAAGTGGAAGGAAGTTCAAAAATATGTTGCAGCGACTTTATGCAGTTTTACAGCGGATTATGTGGTGGCGGGGACCCCGTGTCACGGAAATCTTGGTGACCAGGCTATCGCAGTAGGGCAGATGCGGTTTTTAAGACAGTATTTCCCGGATAAAAAGATTCTGGAACTTGACGGTGATTTGATAAGAAAGGCACCGGCAGGCTGGCTGAAAGCTGTGGTGTCCCAAAAAGAAATTTTGCTTCAGGGCGGCGGATTTCTGGGGGCTTTATATCCCAGAGAGGAACGGATGGTGCAGAGAATGCTTCGGATGTTCCCACGAAACAAGACAGTTATTTTCCCGCAGACCCTGTATTATTCTCCGGATGGGGAGAACATGAAAAAAGAGGCAAAGGATGTTTATGATGCACATCAGAATCTTACACTTTGTGTGAGGGAGAAAACATCATACGTTCTGGCGAGGGATTTGTTCCGCAATGTGAGGGTGGAGTTGATTCCGGATATGGTACTGTTTTTGGAACGACAGAATGCAAAAGCACGGGAAGGCGTGACTTTGTGCATGCGCCGGGACAAAGAAAAAAAGGTGAGCACTCAGGAAATCGAAATAATCAAAGACAGCTGTGCAAGGAATGGTTTGGTGCCGATTCGCGAAACGGATACAGTAGTAGGCTATGATATTGATGCAAAAAGCAGAGAAGAGGCTGTTTTGAGTAAAATAAACGAGTTTGCAGGCAGCAGACTTGTGATAACGGACAGACTGCATGGCATGGTTATGGGATACTTGGCCGGAACGAATGTAATTGCGTTGGAAAGCTTGAATCATAAGGTGCGAGGGGTATATCATTGGATTGAGGGATGCGACAGCGTTCATTTGGCGAAGGATAGCACTCAGCTACAGGAAATGATAGAAGCCTTGAATACGACTCCCGGAGAAGCAATGGATTTTACCGAGTATTTTGACAGACTGGCAGAATTGATCAAGGATAAAAAGATATAGAGGGGATTGGGATGAAAAAGGTTGCAATTTTGACGATTACGAACAGTGGTCTGAATTTCGGAAACAGATTGCAGAACTATGCGCTTCAGAAATCTTTGGAACAGTATGCCGACCGGGTGGAGACAATTGTGTCTGCAAAGTCCTGGGGAAACTCTGCAATTTTATCCGGATGCCGACGCTTGCTAAAAAGAGTTTTGCGCTCAGATGACAGAAGAAGATGCTTTTCTTCCTTTGACAGACAATATATTACGATGGCGAAGCGAATCCGTTATGAGGGAGTGAACGAACACAAATTTGCAGCAGAATATGATGCGTTTGTGGCGGGCAGCGATCAGGTCTGGAATCCTAATTTTTCGTTTAACTCCGGATTTGAATTTGCGGATTTTGCGCCTGCATCCAAACGGTTTTCCTATGCGGCCAGCTTTGGGGTGGACGAGATTCCGAAGGAAGACCGGGAGAAATACATAGAATACCTCAGCAGAATGATGATGTTGTCTGTCAGGGAAAACACCGGTGTGAAACTGATTCGAGAGCTGACGGGACGAGAGGCGGTTCTATCCATTGACCCGACCATGCTACTTGGCGGTCGGGATTATATTCCGCTTGAAAAGAGGCCGAAAAATATTGAAGTGCCAAAGCACTATGTATTAAAATATTATTTAGGAAGTGTGCCGCAAGAATATGAGGAAGATATCTGTGAGATTGGGGAGACACTGGGAGTTCCGGTGGAATATCTAAGTGAGAGCCGGGGCACCAGGTACTACTCTATCGGACCCTCAGAGTTTCTTTATATGTTCAGACATGCGGATTATGTGTGTACGGATTCCTTTCACGGAACTGTTTTTTCTATTTTATTTCACAAAAGATTTACGGTTTATGTAAGAAGAGATAATGAAGTGCCAATGAATGACAGGCTTAAAACTCTTTTGTCCATGGTTGGGCTTACGGGGAGAGTGTATGGTGAGCTTTCTTTGTCTGACCGGATGAAGGGGATAGATTATCAGACAGTGGATGATATTCTGGAGAAAAAACGCAAGGAATCAGCTGAATACTTCTTGAATATGCAGAAAGTGTGGAACGATGGAGCAGAAGAGTAAATTGGTTTCGATTATTACGCCGTGCTATAACGGCGAAGCGTTTGCAGGACGTTTTTTTGAGAACATATTGGAGCAGACCTATTCTCCGATAGAGCTGATATTTATCAATGACGGCTCCACGGACAAAACAGGAGAAATTGTCGAAGCCTACCGGGAAAAATTGGAGAAGAAGGGCATCCGCTTTGTGTATCTTGAGCAGGAGAATGCCGGACAGGCAGTTGCCGTCAGCAAGGGGCTTTCCATATTTAACGGTGAATATCTGATGTGGACGGACTCGGACGACTTGCTGGATCCTGACAATGTGGAGCGAAAGGTGCAATATTTGGAGGAGCATCCGGAAGATGATTTTGTGATGTGCAGGGGAAGAATTGTCAAAGAAGGGGCACTCACGGAGAAAATCGGTGAGCTCAAACGAGTAAAGCCCAGGGGTGAGGATGACATGTTCCGGGATTTGCTGGAGGAAAAAAATATAGTATTTACGCCGGGAGTGTATATGGTGCGCCGCGATGCTTTCCTGCGGGTGAATCCCAAACGTGAGATTATTCCCTCCAGAGCGGGGCAGAACTGGCAGATTTTACTTCCCCTTGCCTATTCCTGTAAGTATGGATACATGAGGGAAGAATTATTTTCCTATGTCATCAGAGAGGACAGCCATTCCAGACAGACCAAATCACTGGAAGCGGTGTATGAGAAATTGAAGCTTCACAATGACCTGCTCAGACAGATTTTGATAGAGATGGGTTTACAGCAATCAAAGTATTGGAATCTGCTGGAGGCAAAGTATCTCAGAAAACAGTTTGATAATGCGTATTTTTATCATAATGAAGAGTTGCTTTTGCAGAAATATGAAGAATTGAAGGCCTGTGGCGGAGCGACGAAAAGAGACATGTTAATTAAGTGGGCCGGGAAAAACAGGCTTATGAATATGGCGTATACACTCTACAAGAAACTGAAGACGTTTTTCAGGTCATTGCTGTGAAAAGTGAGGTTGAAAAATGGAGGACTTAATCAGCATAATTGTTCCGGTCTATAATGTGGAAAAGTATTTGAAAAGATGTGTGGAGTCCTTGATAAATCAGACTTACCGGGAACTGGAAATTATACTGGTGGATGATGGCTCCAAGGATGACAGCGGAAGCATCTGTGAGGAGTACGCCAGGAAGGATAATAGAATCCGGGTCATACATCAGCGAAACGGTGGACTGTCCTGTGCCCGCAATACCGGGATAGAGAATGCGACCGGGGAATATCTTCTCTTTGTGGACTCCGATGATTATATTTCTCTGAAAATGTGTGAAACTCTCCTGAACATTATCAGGCAGGAGGAGGCGGATATTGCAATCTGCCGTTACAGGCGTTTTGGCCAAGAACGATTTGAAGGTGTATCTGACGGAGAGCATTCTGTGCGGACTCTGACGACCATGGAGGCATTAGAAGCTCTCTATGGACCGGATGGGGAGGTATTTACCGTCTCCTGGAACAAACTGTACCGTCGCAGAGTAATTGGCGAAATTCGTTTCCCTGTCGGGAAAATCAATGAAGATGAACACACGACGTACCGCTTTTTGACCGCTGCCCGGAAAATCGTATTTACAAGTGAAGTGCTGTATTATTATTTCAGAAATTCAGCAAGCATTACAACGGACGGGAAATACCTTGCAAGTACAGATATCTATGAGGCACTGGATGAGCGTCTTACGTTTTTTAAAAATCATGGTTTTCCACAGTTGGAGGCAAAGACGCAAAGACAATATCTGGACAGAATCATTATAAGAAATAAAGGGTTATATGAAGCAGGGGCGGAGGATGCAAAGGGACTGCACATACGTTATAAAAAAAGGTTCAAGCAGGTGAAGGGTATGGTGCCCGGCATGGGTTATCGTTTGTATTATTTCGCACCGGGGCTTTATTATGGGCTGCTCAAATGGAAGCAGCGCTAAGGGGAGTAGAGAATATGATTGGAATCATTACGTTTCACAGGTCTCATAACTGCGGTTCCATTCTGCAGGCTTATGCGCTGCAGACCGTTTTAAAACAGAAATATGGAATGGATAATGAAATCATTGACTTTTCCAATGAAGGGCAGAGGCGTTATTATGCCACACTGGTGTCAGTGAGAAAACCCAAGGACATTTTGAAGAATATTGTGTTTGGATTGTTTTTCGTGCCCATTGACAGGCACCGAAGAGAGTATGATGCTTATATACACAAGATTTTTAAGCTCAGTTCCGGATTTTACCCAGATGCGAGGTCTTTAAAGGGTGTGGAAGATGATTACGATATGATAGTCTGCGGAAGCGACCAGATTTGGAATACAAGATGTTCGGATGCGGATGATGCGTACTATTTGAGTTTTGTTTCTCACACGCCCACAGTGGCGTATGCAGCCAGTATGGGAGCAAACAATATCCTTGGAAAAGGAGAGGCTGTTGAGACTCATTACAGAGAATTGGTGAATCGAATTGATGCCGTTTCTGTGAGGGAAATCAACGCAAAAAAGTGGCTGGAGGAACTGACCGGAAGAAAAATCGAAATTACAGCAGACCCCACCCTGCTATTGGACAGGGCCGAATGGTTAAAACTATGCTTGGACAGGGTGGTGAAGGAGAAATATATTTTTTATTATTCCTTTGGATATGACCCGTATTATACAGCGATCGTGGAGAGACTTTCTAAGCAGACCGGTCTTCCTGTCATCGTTCTGGATGCAAAGAACTGGGTAAAACAGAAATTATTTTTGAAGGGAATCCGACTTTCGAAGCACAGTGGTCCGGATGTGTTTTTGACTTTGATCAAAGATGCGGAGATTGTGGTGACATCCTCATTGCACGGAACGATTTTTTCAACAATCTTTCAAAAATGTTTCTGGTATTTAAAGCCCGTCAACTATGACAAACAATCTGCCAATGCGGATGACAGGGCAGTGTCGCTTCTTGCACAACTGGGATTGATGGACCGTTTCGTCTCCGAGGAAGAACTGTTTGCAGATGACGTGTATCGTATGCCCAACTATGAAGAAAGCAGGCAGAGGAGAGAAAAACTGCGGGAAACATCCTTCCGCTTTATGGAAGAATATATCGTCAAAGGGGTATAGGCATGCACGCATATCTGATTATAGCCCACAATCAGTTTGCTCTGTTGAACAAACTTTTGCTGGCGCTTGATTATCCGGAAAATGATATTTATATCCATATAGACCGTAAAGCGGATGCACCGGACTTTGAGACAATTACTGCCGGGATGCGTTTTTCCAGGGTGGTGTTTGTCCGCAGAAGAAATGTGGTGTGGGGGGATTACTCTCAGATTGCCTGCGAGATGGAATTGTTTGAGGCAGCAGTCAATGCGAGGGAATATGAGTATATTCATCTTTTATCAGGGGTGGATTTCCCTTTGAAAAGCCAGAAACAGATTCATGATTTTTTTGCTGCTAACCGTGGCAAGGAATTCGTACATTTTCAGGGACAACAGCTTGATGAGACGGAACGGGAGAAGGTGGACTGCTATTTCCCGCTGCAGCATTTTATCGGTAATCAAAAAAAAGACACCTCCTTTTTGTACTGTGTACAGCGGGCTGTTGTAAGGGGACAAAAGAGGATTGGACTGAAACGGCACCGCAGGGATGATATAATGTTTTATAAAGGTGCAAACTGGGTAAGCATCACCGGAGACTTCGCAAAATATCTGGTTTCCTGTAAAGAGGAAATCCGAAGGCTGTTTCGATATTCCATGTGCTGTGACGAAATATTTTTGCAGACAATTTTGATGAATTCAGAATTTCACGACCATCTATATTATCCTCAGTTCAATAATGACTACCGGATGTGTATGCGATATATTGACTGGAAACGCGGAACGCCGTATAGTTTTAAGAGAGAGGATTACTTGGAACTGGCAGAGAGCGACAGAATGTTTGCCAGAAAATTTGATTATGAGAAAGAACCGGCGGTGGTTGAAGCTTTATTGGCAGAGTGCAGGTATACATCTTAAGAGAGGAGTGGGGAAGGGTTGAATCGTTCTAATTCAGGTGCAAATACCAATACGATAAATATTATCGTGGATTGTTTGACTGTCATTCTTTCCTATCTGGGGGCTTATCTGGCGTTTAGGGGACGCCTTGCGGGGGAGAATGTTACCGGACTGACCATATTAATGGTTGTGTTTACGCTGATTTTTGCGTTGTCCAACAAGGAAGAATATCTTTATAATGTCACGCTCTTTTACTATTTGGACAGAATTCACAGGAAGCTGACCAAATCTTTTTTGCTTGCTATGGTCGCAACGGCATTTTTGGAACCTTACGTTTCTGTTACGCTGATCGGGCGTAAATTTTATCTGACTTTCCTGATTGTTGCCTATGTTGCAATCTGTATCAAGATGTTCCTGAATAGAAAAATGATGATACTGTTGACCAGAAAGACGATGCCGCGAACAGCTTTTGTGGGAAGCAGGGGCTCTTTTAATAAATTTAAATATTTCATGAGCAAGACATCGATTCGTATCGTGGATATGGGATATATCGCTATGTCGCGAGAGATACTTGAGGGAGCAAAAGAGGGCGATTATATCGGTTGCATGGAGGATTTGGAGGAACTTGTCAGAACGTATCATCTGGATCAGGTTTACATTATTCAGAAGCGTACCGACGAGTTGCGTATTTTGCAGCAGTATGTGGATTTATGTATCTCGATGGGGGTTACTGTCCGGTTGATCGTGGATATCTATAAGAGACGTCGCGCCAACAGTTATGTGAGTACAGTGGGAACCTACCCGATTATTACATATCATACCATCAGTTTGAACACCTATGAACAAATCATTAAGAGGGCATGCGATATCGTTGGAAGCCTGTTTGGAATTATCGTTTTGTCTCCATGTATGCTGGTTGCGGCCATTGCGATAAAGCTGGATTCCAAAGGGCCTGTTCTGTTCAAACAGACGAGAGTAGGGCAGAACGGGCGGCCGTTCAAAATGTATAAATTCCGCAGCATGTATGTGGACGCGGAAGAACAGAAAAAGGCTCTGATGGAGCAGAATGAGATACAGGGTGGAATCATGTTCAAGATGAAGGATGACCCGCGTGTTACGAGAGTGGGGAAGGTTATCCG
>JAILPF010000036.1 GCA_024699575.1 Acetatifactor sp.
TGAATACTTTGTGATGGGCGACAATAGAAATAACAGTCTTGACAGTAGAAATGAGATGGTTGGCAATATTCATCGCTCAGAGATTATTGGAAGAGCATGGATTCGTATATGGCCGTTTTCAAAATTTGGAATTTTGCAGCATCAGTAGAGACAGCGAGGTGGCATTATGCAGAGTATGAATGAAATAAAAGATTTATTCAGGGCAGCTCGTGAGGATGAGCTGCCCGCGCTTATAAAGACATACGAATCGGATGAACGCGCAGGTGTTAAGAAACTTGTGGAAACAGCATATAAGAGATTGGATTCTTTACAGAAAGAGCGTGAAAGAATTTTCAAATTGCAGGAATATGAAAGAAAGTATTCGGATTATACATATATCTGCGGAATAGATGAGGTTGGACGAGGACCACTTGCCGGCCCGGTAGTTGCGGGAGCAGTTATTCTTCCAAAGGATTGTGATATTCTCTATATTAACGATTCAAAGAAACTATCCGAAAAAAAGAGAGAAGAGTTATATGATGTAATATGTGATAAAGCAATTGCATGTGCGGTAGGATATGCGACACCGGAACGAATTGATGAAATCAATATTCTACAGGCAACGTATGAAGCGATGCGAGAGGCTATTTCCAAGTTAGATCCAACACCGGATATTTTGCTCAATGATGCGGTAACGATACCAAAAGTTAACATCAGACAAATTCCAATTATAAAGGGAGATGCAAAAAGTATATCTATCGGAGCGGCAAGTATTGTTGCCAAAGTCACCAGAGACCGACTGATGGTAGAATATGACAAGGTTTTTCCTGAGTATGATTTTGCCGGAAACAAAGGTTATGGCAGCCAGGCGCATATTGAAGCATTAAAAAAATATGGACCGACTCCGATTCATCGAAGAAGTTTTATCACACATTTTATATAGGAGTGATTATGAGGCTTTCACAGATTTTTACCGGAGAACGACAAATTTCAGACAGTGGAAATATTCAGAATGGACCAATTAGAAGCGACACCATAGCCCGTCAGATAAGAGCATTAATGCCAGGACAGACTATTCAGGGAGAGATTGTGTCCAGGAACGGAAGTGATGTGTTACTGAAATTGACAGAGGATTTTTTGCTGAATGCAAAGCTTGAGCAGAATTTGAATCTGGAAGTTGGTAAAAATCTTGTGTTCGAAGTGAAAAACAACGGTAAAAGTCTGACTCTGTCACCGTTATTTGTAAACATGGCTACAGATGCCAACGCTGTAAAGGCGTTGGATATGGCAGGAATTGTTGTAAATGAGAAAACCTTGGAAATGACGCGGGATTTAATGCAGGAAGGTCTGCCGATAGATAAACAATCCCTGCAGACGGTTTATCGGGAGAGCAATCTGTTCCCGGATACCGAGGTACAGGATTTGGTATATTTGCATAAATTAGAGATGCCGGTCAATGAACAGAATGTTAACCAGATGAGCGCATACAGAAATTTTACATATCAACTGGAAGCCGGTGTAAATGAAGTGCTGGATACCATCGCAGATGTTTGGACAATGTTGACAGATTCCGGACAGATGGAAAATGTGTCTTTTTTAGAAGAACAGTTACAACTATTTTTAAACAATGAAACTCCGTTATCCACCGAAAACGAAATAGGAGAAGAAAGGATTCCTGTCCCGGAAAATATGGAAATTTCATCTGGTGAGGGAATCGTAAAAGAGTTAATGGCTAACTTGGATAAGCAGATGGAACCTGCTCAGATTGTGCATACTCAAACTGCACCTGCTGAGATGACATCTACTGAAAGTGCATCTGGTGAGAATGCTTATGTCAGGGCTGAGCATATACAATCAGAAGCTTTACCTGTTGAAGAGAGCGCGATGGAACAAACGCAAGAGACGTTTATGCATGTCGAACCTAACCAGAAGGAGACAACGCTTTTCAGAGAGGTGTTACATGCTAATCATAGGGAATTGCCACAAAAATTACTTGATTTGCTGGACAATCTGAAACAACAGTGGAGTGTGCAGCCAAAAGATGTGGCAGATGCAGACAAAATGACAGATTTTTATCGTGTTATGGATAAGCAGCTTAGAGCACTTGCACAGACGTTGGAACGTGTTAACCCGGGAAATACCGGTGGAATTAAGACAGTCAACAATTTGACACAGAATCTTGATTTCCTTCATCAGGTGAATCAAATGTATTCTTATGTACAACTCCCATTACGCCTGCAGCATGGAGAGGCGCATGGTGATTTATATGTATATACCAATAAAAGGAATCTGGCTAAGCAGGATGGACAGGTTAGTGCACTTCTGCATCTGGATATGGAACATTTAGGACCGATGGATGTATATGTGGTCTTAAAGCAGGAGAATGTAAATACCAAGTTCTATCTGCAGGATGATGATCTGCTGGATTTCATAAATTCACATATGGATTTACTTACACAGCGGTTGGCAAAAAGGGGATATCAGTGCAGCGTAACAGCCTCCGTACGAGATGTAGAAGAATTAAAGCAGGGTGGAATTGATAAATTATTACAGGATGAGGGGCATATGCCAATCTCTGAATTTGCTTTTGATGTGAGAACATAGAGGTGACAGAGGAGAAACAGATGATTGAGGAAACGGACAAAAAGAAAAAAATAAAACAGGCAATTGCGC
The DNA here is from genome assembly GCA_024699575.1 of Acetatifactor sp. Classification (GTDB taxonomy): domain Bacteria; phylum Bacillota; class Clostridia; order Lachnospirales; family Lachnospiraceae; genus Acetatifactor. Next base: position 2,653 of record JAILPF010000036.1, read on the forward strand.
TGGAATATAACCCTGATGAAGATGCGCCTAAAGTTGTTGCTACGGGCAGGGGAATTCTGGCGGAGAAAATTATTGAAAAGGCAAAAGAGGCTGATGTTCCGGTTCATCGGGATGACAAATTGGCGGATACCTTGTCGCGTCTTGAAATCGGAGAAATGATACCGCCGGAATTATATGAAGTAGTTGCAGAAATACTTATTTTTGTAGATTCAATGGATAAAATAAAAAGCAAAATGAAATAGGTGGAGTAAGGGTTGAATACAAGGGCAACTGGTGGAGAAAAAGAGGAACTCGCTGCGAAGTATCTGGAGACGAATGGAATGCACGTGGTCGAGAGGAATTACCGAAACAGAGTCGGTGAGATTGACTTGATAGGATATCATGACGGCTATCTGGTATTTGTTGAAGTGAAATTCCGAAAAACAAACCGTATGGGAAGTGCTTTGGAAGCAGTGAATTACTCTAAACAGCTCAAAATATGTAAGGTGGCAGATTTTTATAGATATAGCAGACATGTTGGAAACCATATCGGAATTCGTTATGATGTGGTTGCGATACAGGGTGAAAAGATTACATGGGTAAAAAATGCCTTTCAACATATCAGTGTCTATTATTAGTGATAATTAAAATAAGGATGGATAGAAATGCTACAGCCGATTAGAAATAATATTACAGGTGATGAAGGAGTCAGGTTGAGGCAGGCTGACATAACGGATGAGGGGAACAGATATGTTTTGGATTATTTGACGTTCCCCAAATTAGAAGAGATAGAAGGTATTTCGCATCTGTTTACCACCAGAACAGGTGGTGTGAGTGAGGGGATTTTTTCCAGCTTGAATTTAAGTTTTAGCAGAGGGGATGATCCGGAATGCGTACACAGCAATTTTGAACATGTTGCGTATGCTATGGGGTGTTCTGTGGAGAATATGGTGCTTTCCAAGCAGACGCATACTACCAATATACGCCTGGTGACAAGTGAAGACTGTGGAAAAGGAATCATAAAAGAACAGGATTATACAGATGTTGACGGATTGAT
>JAILPF010000071.1 GCA_024699575.1 Acetatifactor sp.
CATTTGCATTTCTACTTATGGCAGTCATGATTGTCTTTGTGAATGCTATTACCAAACTAAACGAGACTATTGCAGAATTGGAAGAGAGAAAGACCGGCATTCCACCAAAGAATGTGCGGAAGAATTTTTCGCCTTTGCTTCCTGTGGGACTTTTGTTTAACAGTTGTGCACTTATTTTGCAGGATTCCGTATCCACACCTGTGCGCCATGGAATTCAGTTTTTGGCAATCGCATTGATGCTGGCAGGGTTGTATCAGACGGTTAAGAAGCGCAATGAATAAATATAGGGATGAAAATACCGGGTCAAAAAAATCTTACAGATTTTTTTGACCTTTTTGGCAGTTCAGTCGTTATACAAATTAGAGGAGGTGGAAAGGTGCCGGAGAAAACAATCAGAAAATACTATGATGATATTTTTCGCTACTGCTATCATCATGTGGGCGATAAAGCGGCGGCGGAGGATTTGTGTCAGGATACCTTCTTAAGCTTTATTGAACATTTTCAGGAATACAGACAGCAGGGTAAGGCAAAGAATTATCTCTACACCATCGCCTGTAACAAGTGTAAGGATTATTTCAAAAAGCATAAGCCGATTTTGCTGGAGGATTACCCGGAACAGGCAGATGAGTCGGAATTTGAGCAGAATGTCGTTATCAGACAAATGCTTGGTGAACTTCCAGCAGACCTGCGGGAAGCAGTGGTACTCAGATTTTTTCAGAATCTGAAATACAAGGACATCGCAGAAATATTAAATATCAGTACTTCACTGGCAAAGTATAAGGTGAAAAAAGCACTGGAACAATTGGCGGATATGGAAGGAGGGGAGTGCCATGATAGAACGCATAACATCAAAGCACATAGTAGCGTATGAGATGAAAAAAAGACTCAGACAATATGGAAAAAGCAGAGAAGGAATTGATATAGAAAAAAAAGAGGTAAATATCTCAAGACTTCTGGAGGTGGTGCCGCCGCCTCGCAGAAAAGGGAATTTTAGAGACTTTGTCTGGGAACAAATCGGGTTTTTAAACAGGACTTGTCTGGTATGGCAGCTGTTGTGGCTTGCGATCTTCTGCATTATTATGATGAGTAATATGGAGCCCCTGATAGGAACTGGAACCGGATTGATTTTATTGTCCATTCTGCCACCGCTCTTAGTATTGCTTACTATCGAGGAAATAACCAAGGTATATCAGAGAAGCATGCTGGAAATTGAATATACCACAAAGTATTCGTTGCAGACGCTGGTTATGGTGAGGATGATGCTTTTAAATGGAGTTCATGTGGTGCTTTTGCTGGTGGGGCTGTTGATAATTCATGGAAGCCTTCAAATAGGGATGATAAAGATTCTGGTGTACGGATTTACGCCCATGCTTTTGGCAACGTGCGGACTTCTGAAATTGATGCAATATTTCCAGGGAGAGCAGCTAAAGATTGCGGGAATGTCAGTTTATGTAGGGATTGTTGCTATCTGTGGGTGCGGAAGTATACCGCGCTTTGATATCTATCGTTCTGCATTCTTTGGAATATGGGGAATGGTATTGGCTGTAAGCATTTGTAGCTGTATTTATCAATTTTGGAGTTTATACAAAACATTACGCAAAATGGAACTGGTCACGCAGCGTGGGTAAGGAGGCGGACATGGAACTTAGATTAGACCGGGTGACAAAACAGTATAAAAATAAGATTGCAGTGGACAGATTGAGCGCCAAACTGCATGAGGGGGTCTATGGGCTGCTGGGAGCAAACGGAGCCGGTAAAACCACGCTCATGCGCATGATATGCGGCATATTGGAAAGTAACAGTGGGGAGATTTTGCTGGATGGAGAGGAAATTGCAGGTATGGGAGAGCGGTATCGAGAGCTTCTTGGATATTTACCGCAGGATTTCGGCTATTATCCGAATTTTACAGCCATGGACTTTATGCTTTACATTGCTTCTCTGAAGGGCTTGGATCGCAGGTATGCGAAAGAAAAGAGTGTGGAGCTTCTGAAAAAGGTAGGCATGGAGCGCGAGGCGCGTCATAAGATTAAGACCTTTTCCGGTGGGATGCGCCAGAGACTTGGTATTGCTCAAACGCTGTTAAATGACCCGAAGATACTGGTGTTGGATGAACCGACAGCAGGACTGGACCCAAAGGAGCGTGTGCGGTTTCGCAACATGATTGCAGACCTGGGAAAAGATAGAATTGTGATTCTTTCCACCCATATCGTGTCAGATGTGGAGGAGATTGCTGACTGGATTTTTCTGATGAAACAGGGACAGTTCTTAGTGCAGGGGACACTGGAGGATTTAAAGAAACATTATCTGGAGCAGGTGACCGCGCAGGAGGCGGAGAGCTTTAATCTGGAGAAACTGTATCTGCATTATTTTACGGAAGAGGGTGAACTGGATGATGCGATATGAGTGGAAGAAAATATTTGAGAAGAAATTTAATGTGATAGCCATGCTTGTGGGATATGCACTGATTGCAATTGTGGTATTTGTTCGTTTTGCGGAAGAAAATTACTGGGATGAGAAGACGCAGAGCTATCTTACAGGAATGGAAGCAATGCAGGCATCCAGAGAAAGAGCAGGGCAGCAGACGGATGTCATCTCGGAGGAATATATTACAGAGCTTCTAAAAAATATTCAAAGCTATCAGCTGGACTTAGATAGTAGCGAGGCTTATATCAAAATTGGCAGACCGTTAGGGGATATCTACTATTTTGTGGCAAAACACTATACCGATATGCGAGCTGCTTCGACGGACTTAGAAGTTTTGAACCGCATAAATCTTACGGAAGGTGCTTTATTTTATGAACACAGAATAGATAAAATAAGAAGCTTTTTAAATCTGGATTATTCTTTTGGGAATTATTCGGAGGAAGAAAAAGCTTTTTGGCTTGGTAAGGCTGAAAGTGTTACAATTCCCTTTAAATGGGGATATAAAGCTGTTATAGAACTGGCCTTGGATTGTATAGTGGCCGGAGCATATTTATTGTTTGTGATTATTATTTGTGTGTCTCCTATTTTTGCGGCAGAAAAGGAGTCCGGAGCGGCAGACCTTCTGCTCACAACAAAGTATGGGAAAACCAAACTGGTGTGGACTAAGATTGGGACGGCATTTTTATTCACGGTTGGATACTGTAGCGTGGGAATGCTTTCAGGCATTGCAGCATGCGGAATTTGCATGGGGCTTTCGGAAGTAAAGCTACCGATACAGCTTTGGAATTCGGTGATTCCTTATGACTGGACGGTTGGGTGGACTTGTGTTGTGAATTTGGGTATCATACTGTTGATTGGTGTGGCGATTACAGCACTTTTACTTTATTGCTCGGCAAGGACGAAATCCACGGTTATTACGATGGTAATCGGGATGACGGTGATTATTGCCCCTTCTTTTTTTAGAATGAGCAAGACCTCCGGATTGTGGAACCATATTAATTACCTGTTTCCCATGAGGATCATAGATATGCGAACAGTTCTCGGCGCATTTGTAAGCTATCGGTTTGGCGGACTTGTGCTTTCCTATCTTGTAATGATTGTAATTGTATATACTCTCGTAACGGTGCTTTCGTTGTTGTCGGTGAGAAAATCTTTTACAAAAACGATGTAGCTTAAATGGCTCTCTTTCAAGGTGTAATGCCTGAAAGAGGGCTTTTATTTTCTGTATTTTCACTCTAAAAAAACTTGACAGAAAAATTTATTGGTAGTATGGTTAGTTGCATAAGTAATGAACCGATTAACAACGCGGAAAGGGGGCAAGGACATGCTTGAGAATCTGAATCAGGAGAAATCCATCTATGTGCAGATTAGTGAGATGATAGAGACGGATATTCTGCGTGGGATTCTCTTGGAAGAGGAGAGGGTGCCAAGCACCAATGAGCTGGCAAAGCTTTATGCGATTAATCCTGCCACTGCGGCGAAGGGAATCAATATTTTGGTGGATGAAGAAATTCTGTATAAAAAGAGGGGAATCGGGATGTTTGTCAGTACAGGGGCAAAAGAGAAAATTTTAGCCCGCAGGCGCAGTGAGTTCTATGAGAATTATATTAAGACTCTGCTCAAGGAAGCGGAGAGCATCGGGCTTAATAGAGAGCAGATTATCGAGATGATTCAATCATCCAAATGAAGGAAAGTAACAACAAGAGGAGGCTACGAATACTATGAATGCAACACGCAGTTTGAACTGTAAAAACGTTACCAAAAAATACGGAGACAAAATAGTATTAAATCAGGTGAATTTTACCCTGGAAGAGGGAAAGATTTACGGATTAATCGGAAGAAACGGTGCAGGAAAGACTACACTTTTGTCGATTCTGGCTGCCCATGCGCCACTGACGGAAGGTGAAGTGCTCCTGGATGAGGAAACTGTTTGGGAAAATACCAATGCGTTACAATATATCTGTTTTTCCAGAGAACTGAATTTGAGTGCGGCATCACCGCTTTGGAATATGCGGGTGAAGGAGTATTTAAGAATGGCTGCAATTTATTTCCCTTTCTGGGATCAAATGTATGCAGATAAACTGATAAAACAGTTTGAACTTAATACAAAAGAGAAATTTGGGAAGCTCTCCAAGGGTATGTTGTCCATGGTGACAATCATTGTAGCTTTGGCAAGTAAAGCTCCTTTTACGTTTCTGGATGAACCGGTTGCAGGCTTGGATGTTGTAATGAGAAGAGTTTTTTATAAGCTTCTTCTGGAGGAGTATACATTAAGTGGTAGAACCTTTGTGATTTCCACACATATTATTGAGGAGGTCTCCGATGTGCTGGAGGAGGTCCTCATCATTGATAAAGGCAAACTCCTTTTGAAGGAGAATACAGTGGAATTGCTTGAGAAGGCTGTGGAGGTCAGCGGACTTAGCGAAGTGGTGGACAAGGCTGTAAATGGGCTGGACATCCAATGTGTGGAAACGGTAGGCAGAAGAAAACATGCGGTAGTCTTGTTGAAAGAGGATGAAACGATCAAAGAAGAATATGATGTGACAGTGAAGCCAGTAGGTTTGCAGGATCTTTTTGTGGCGATGTGTGGGAACGAGGCGTAGTGATGATGGGAAAAGAGTGGAAGAGAAAAAGAATTATGAGAAGTTTTATCTATTGGGGGAAAAACGCTCAAACCGTAGTCGTATTGGTGCTTATTTTTTCAGTGTTGTTCTCAGTGTTTTTTGGTTGCTTTTCTGAAAAAGAGAATATGCTATATTATGGGATATTTATACATATGTTTCTCAGCATTTATCTGTTGATTGCT
>JAILPF010000115.1 GCA_024699575.1 Acetatifactor sp.
CAAAACCTCTTTGACAAGGAAGGATACCTAAAGACCGGAGATAAGGCGTATCTTGATAAAAAAGGTAATATTGTAATTTGCGGAAGGGTAAAAGAACAGATCAATAAGGCGGGAGAAAATGTTTTGCCTTCTGAGGTTGAAACTGTATTAAGAAGCTGTCCGTATATTCGGGAAGCGGCTGTTTTGGGTATGCCGGATGAAAAGTTTGGAGAGAAAGTCGTGGCTGTTGTGACAGCGAACAAAAAAGAAATTGACGTAACAGAAATTGGAAACATTTTTAGAGAGAATGGCGTAGCAAATTACAAAATACCCGATGAGATATATGTGTGGGAAAGTATTCCATACAAGAATATAGGGAAAGCAGATAAAAAATTAATAAAGGAAAAACTAGAGGAAATCAATGGCTGAATACAATATAAAGAAGAAACTACTTGAACAGATTAGTGAAACGGTCAACGGCATCGATGAAGAAACTATTTTAAAAACCAACTTATATGAGCTGAATATCGATTCGTTGAGTATAATGAAAATTCTGTCTTTCTGGATGAAAGAAGGATTCAAAATCAGATTTAATGATTTGATGAAGAACCCGTATATTGAAAAGTGGGTAGACATTATTGAGAATGCTCCAAGAAAAAATCAATCTGCAAAAATGGAAAATACACAAAATAATGCGGAGAAAATTTCAGATAAAACCCCGTTTGACCTCACTGATGTGCAGTATGCATATTGGATGGGAAGAAAAGAAAGTCAGTATATGGGTGGTGTAGGCTGCCATGGATACATGGAAGTTAAATGTAAGTCAATCGACGAAGAAAAGCTTAGAGAGGCATTTAACGCGGTTAAGATGTGTCATCCGATGCTACGCGCTCATTATACAGAGGATGGTAAGCAGTATGTGACGGATGAACTCTTTTCGGACACCATAATAATTGAAGACATATCATCTTTAACACAAGAAGAACAGGAGAAACGTCTAAAGGAAAAGAGAGAAGAATTATCACACAGACTTCTTAAAATTTCTGAAGGTGAAGTTGTTGAGATTGAGCTCACCAAACGAAGTGATACGGATTATATCCTTCATTTTGATATTGATTTATTGGTGTGTGATGTACTCAGCTTTAAGATTATCCTTAGGGATTTAGCACATTATTATGTGACCGGAGAAAAACCGGATACAGACCCCGGATGGAGTTTTGCGGATTATCTGTATCATAAGGAGAAAGAACAGAAGAGTGCTAAAGAAGAAGATAGACAATATTGGTCGCAAAAGCTGAAAGAATTGCCTATGGGACCTAATCTTCCGGTGAAATCCGGAATAGACAAAGTTAAGTATCCCAGATTCGCAAGACATCACAAGAAATTTGACCGACAGATGTGGGATGATATTAAGAGTGTTGCGACAAGCAAAAATATAACACCTGCTATGATTTTACTTACAGCTTACGCAAGAACTATTGGCAGATGGAGCGAAAATAAGAAATTTCTTTTGAACCTGCCAATATTCAATAGAGACAGTGCAGAGGAATTTAGCAATAAAGTTGCAGATTTCACAAATATTGTTTTGATTGAAGCAGATATGAGTAAGACCAGAAGTTTTATGGAAGATGCAAGTATTCTTCATGACAGCTTCATTGAGAACGCATCTCATCTGGCATACTCCGGAATCAAAGTATTGCGTGACTTACGTAAATACAGGGAAGAAGATATAAAAGCACCGGTTGTGTTTTCCTGTAATTTAGGTGATCCGCTTCTGTCAGAGGAGTTCGAGAATGCGTTCGGAAAATTGGATTACATGATTTCACAAACACCTCAGGTATGGATTGATTTTCAGGCATTTGATGAGGATGGTGGTTTATACGTTTTGTGGGATTGTGTAGATGAGATATTCCCTGATGGACTTTTAGATGAAATGTTTGACTACTTTTGTCAAGAACTGGTAAGTGTAATTTCTACAAAGTCAGAGAAAGAGAATATAATCTGTTCGGCCGGTGAATGTAACAGAATTAACGAGTGGGAACAAGTGAAACAGTTTCAGTGCCTGGATGAAAATCTCCATGAGAAAATTTTCAAACAAGCTCAAATGCATCCGGAGGATATAGCTGTTATTAATGCTGATACAGGTATGAAAATAACCTACGAACAACTTACAAGTAGCGCCCTATCAATTGCTGCTTCTTTGAAGAAAGAAAATAAAGGACGTTTGGTTGCATTGTTTTTGCCTAGAGGTGAAAAGCAAATTACAGCGGCTATGGGAGTTCTTGCGGCGGGACTGGCGTATGTTCCAATTCAGTTGACACAGCCAAAGGATCGATTGAAACATATGCTTAAATCAAGTGATATCTCTGCGATTATCACAGAAGAAGAATATGTTCAGTTGCTCCCTGATGTCAATAAAGATATATATGAGTTTTCAAAAATCGTCAAAGCAACTCCGATGAATCAGCCGATTATAGTGGACAAAAATGAAGTTGCCTATGTAATCTATACATCCGGAACTACAGGTATTCCAAAAGGTGTAATGGTTAGTCATGCAGCGGCTCTGAATACAATCAATGAAGTAAATCGACTGGTTAAAGTTGAAAAAACAGATACTCTCTTGAATGTATCATCTTATGATTTTGACCTTTCCGTGTATGATTTTTTTGGTCTGCTAAGAGAAGGGGGACGCCTGATTGTTCTTACACAGGATTCGTGGAGAGACGCCAGGGTGTGGAGAGATGCAATACATAAATATGATGTGACGATATGGAATTCTGTTCCGATTCTGCTCAAAATGTTATTGCTGGAAACAGAATTGGAGCCGTCTGCAGTAGGATCATTACGATATGTATATCTGTCGGGAGATTGGATTGATATTGATATTCCAAAACAGTTATATGCCATCAATTCAAAAACGAAAATTCTTGCAATGGGTGGAGCGACAGAAGCCGGAATCTGGTCAAACTATATTGAAGTTTACAAAGAAATTGATCCGGATTGGAATACCATTCCTTATGGTAGACCGTTGAAAGGTCAGTACTATCGTGTTGTTGATACAGTAGGACGAGATACCCCTTGCTATGCAGTTGGTGAGTTGTGGATTGGTGGATCGGGCGTAGCAGAAGGCTATCTGGATGATGAGAAATTAACAAAAGAGAAGTTCATTGAAGATGAGAGAGGCCGCTGGTACAAAACCGGAGATATGGGAAGATTCTGGAGTGATGGAACTATTGAATTTCTTGGACGTGCTGATAACCAGATTAAATTAAGAGGACATAGAATAGAGCTCGGAGAAATAGAAAAGGCTATTGAAGATACCGGATATATTGAAAAAAGCAGTGTATCCGTAATTCGTGAAAATGAAAAACAAGCGCTGCTTGTTTATGCAAAGCCTTCAGAGCATGGAGTGGGAAATCAAATTTCTAATATTAAATTTCAACAGGAATATGATGCTCACACGGAAGCTTCTTTCCTGCAAGAATTAGAAGAGAAAATCAATCTTGAAAATGCGCAAAATTTACAATTTACAAAATATGTTCTTGAAAAGTGGCTGAAGAAAATTGAGAATATACACCCGATTTTGCAATACCAACCACTGATTTTAAAGTGGAAATCATTGATGACACAAAAAGACACGGGAATTGTGGAAGTTGATTTGGATAGGCAGAGCAGGCTTGAGAGATTCGTAAATGTATACGGGGAAAATCTTGTGGACATATTAGAGGGCAAAATTACGACAAGAGATCTGGTTACCAATCCGGATTTTGTGGATGTTTCAAATATTTTAAAGAAATTTGCCTGTACCGATTTAGCCAATTACTACATGACCACGGCGTTACAACGATTGCAATGTTATGATGCTCCTATCAGGATTTTGGAAATTGGATGTGATGATGTTGAAAGAACCATGGCATATCGTGATTTATTTACTAATTGTGAATATACCGTGAGTGTGGAATCATTGGCCTATAAGCAACAACTACAGGATATTATCTCATGCGATATAAGAGTTTGTAATTTAGATGAGCCTTTGTATCGGGAAGAAGATGGCTTCGATTTGATCATAGCAAATCAGAGCTTGCACCGCTGTAAAAATCTTTCGGTTGCTCTGGAGAATGTTCGTAGACTTTTAAAAGAAAATGGTTGCTTTATTTTTACGGAGCTTTTGCATCTTTCGGACATCGGTTGGATAAGTACAGTATTCTTAAGAAAGCAGTATGAAGATTTACGAAAAGATAGCATGAAAATGCT
>JAILPF010000127.1 GCA_024699575.1 Acetatifactor sp.
ATTTAAGTGCAACTCTTCGGAGCTGCACTTATTTTTGTGGGGGAAAATATTATGGCAGCTACAAGACTTATTTCATTACACATGAACAAGGGAAGGACTCTTGCCAAGTGTCTGAAGGACAGGACGGATTATGAAATGAACCCGGACAAAACAGAAAAAGGGAAATACGTTTCATCTTATGCCTGTGATCCTAAGACTGTGGTGGAAGAATTTATTTTATCCAAAAGAGAATATGAACGTGTTACAGGCAAGCATCCCAAGAATGATGTCATTGCATATCAGATAAGGCAGTCCTTCAAGCCCGGAGAGATTACACCGGAGGATGCAAACCGAATCGGATATGAGACAGCTATGAGATTTACAAAAGGCAATCATGCCTTTGTAGTATCGACTCATACTGACAAGGACCACGTTCATAATCATATTATTTTCAACTCCACAGCTCTTAGTGGTGACAGGAAGTTCAAGGATTTTCTTTTGTCGGGCATGGCACTTGGGAGACTTTCCAATCTTATCTGCATGGAGAATGGATTATCTGTAATTGCTCCGCAGCCTTATCATAGTAAGACAACCTATATTCATGAGGAGAGAGGTCCTACTTTCAGGGACAAGCTTAGAGAATCAATTGACGTTGCTCTTTCAAAGAAGCCGGGCTCTTTTGAAGATCTTTTGTCTGAACTTTCCAAGCAGGGTTATGAAATAAAACGAGGCAAGCATACTTCCGTTAGAGGAAATGGTCAGCAGAGATTTATCTGCTTCCGTTCTCTGGGAGATGGATACACGGAAAAAGATCTGATGAAAAAGTTGGAAGGAGTCGAGAAGGGAACTGCGCCTAAGGAGACGGCTCCAAAGGAAGAACAGAAACCATTTTATAGGGATGATAAGTTTGACCTTCTGATAAACATTCAGGACATCATCGCTCAGGGAAAAGGTCCTGGCTATGAGATGTGGGCGAAGAAGTTCAATGTAAAAAATGTCATGAAGGCAATTCTCTTTTTCCAGGAGAAGGGGCTAAGGACATATGCAGAACTGGAAAAAAAGGCGGGAGATACTTCTGACAGATTCTCTCAGCTATCTGACGACATAAAAGGATATGAGAGCAAGCTGAAGAAAATCTCAGAACAAAAGAAAGTCATAAAAGATTATTCCGGTACAAAAGAAATTTATCAGCAGTACAGGCAGTCGGGCTACAACAGGAAATTTTTTGAAGAGCATAAAGAAGAAATTATGACTCATAAAGCTGCGAAAGATGCTTTCGATAAATACAAAGGTAAGTTTCCGTCTTACAAAGAACTCAGTGCTGAGTATGACAAAGTGCTTTCAAAAAAGAGAGCTGCCTATGCCGAGTACAAGGAAGTCAGAAAAGATATGCAGACATATCAGACTGCAAAATATGATATCGACCAGATACTTGGTATTGGAAAAGAACAGGAACAGAATAAAAATCGTGAACGTTCACGATAATCTTTTGGGGCAGTCCATCGTGGCTGCCTCTATCTACTAACAACAACCAAACGTCATTTGCCATCTTCTTGGCGGAATTTCTTTCAGCTCCGGAAGGAGTGTAGTCAGATTTTAATCTGAAGCGAGGGGATTGGGGATGTGCCCCAACAAGTGAGTTTCGATGGGTATATATCGAAACCCCACTTGCCACTTTACTCTACCCCTTTGGGGATGGGGATGACGCGCGGGACTTTTACGGGAGGAACAAATAAAAATGATCAGAGAATTTATAAAGGGTAACAATAATCAAGATGCCGGGGATAAAGAAAAGACTTCGGCAGTGAAGAAAAAATATGAAGTCATCTACGCGGATCCGCCTTGGCGATTCCGAGTCAGAACAGAAAAAGGAAAGGGGAGGAGTGCTGAGAATCATTATCCGACAATGATGCTGGAGGACATCTGCAGCCTTCCGGTAAAAGAAATTGCTGCAGACGATTCGATTCTTTTCATGTGGGCGACCTTTCCGAATCTGAAAGAAGCGTTTGATGTCATCGATGCCTGGGGATTCAAATACAAGACCGTGGCCTTCGTCTGGGTGAAACAAAATAAAAAATTGGATTCTCTTTTCTGGGGTATGGGGTATTGGACGAGATCCAACGCTGAGGTATGCTTGCTTGCAACCAAAGGGCATCCGAAGCGAATCGACACAGCAGTTCATCAGGTTATCATCAGTCACATTGAAGAACACAGCAAGAAACCTGCAGAGACAAGGAACCGGATTGTAAAACTTGTGGGTGATGTTCCGAGAGTAGAACTCTTTGCAAGACAAAAGACTCCGGGATGGGACACTTGGGGGAATGAAGTGGAGAATGATCTGGAGATGGCTGCATGAATTGTATTTGACCAGGTAGATTCCTTCCATGTAATCCAATGGATTGTAAGACTGATAGACAACTATATACGAGTACTTATCAAGAAATTCAAACAGCGCGACCGGGAGGAATTTCTAAGACAGCACCCAGAAATCCAGCCACCCTTCTCAATCCCCCTTTCCAATGAGGTATATCTGCTCCAGAAATATCGATGGATTATCCTTTCCAACCAATCGAACATCAAGTACCATAACGATCCGCGCATGGACAACCACTTTCGCGCTCTTATGAACACTTATGACTACGAAGATGCCCTGTTCCGTATAGATCCAAAACTCCGGGAATATAGGGAACTAAAAGAGAAATACGTCCAGTTTAATTCGCGTAATGCCGGGAATCCCTCCGATGCCAGAAAAGAAATGCAGGTTCTCATCCAAGAATACAGAAATTCAGAGCATGAGATATTTCGTGAGTTTGCATCTCTACTGGTGAAATTTGAGGATCCTATCATCAACTCCTTTATCATGGTTGTCGATTAGTCAAACTGCAGAGAAGTGGGGAATTTCACAAAGAAGGATACGACTGCTGTGTGTTGAAGGTAGAATACCAGGTGCTTTTAAGATGGGAGCATATTGGTCTATTCCAGATGATGCTGAAAAACCAAAAGATTAATGAATAGTTAATTGTTTTCCGTAATTTTTGTTTATTTACGCACGCGAATAAAAGCTATTATAAAAAAGTAATATTGTGAGATAAAAAGGTGAAAGGAGACGGCTATGAGGATATATGATTTTAGGGTAGAGTACCGAAAAAATCCTATTGGAATCACGGAAAAGCATCCAAGGTTTTCGTGGAAACTGGATTCTGAAACAAAAGATACGGTACAGAAAACTTATCATATTTTGGTAAAAACAGAAGGGCAGGTTGTATGGGATGAATACGAACAGAGTGAGAATTCTATATTGATTCCATACAATGGCAAACCGCTTTGTGCAGAAACTGCATATGATGTAGAAGTAGAGGTGACAGATAATTATGGGAATTATGCGAAAGCACAGGCGTTATTTGAAACAGGTATGATAGATAGTCTTGCATTTAAGGCAGATATGATTTCACATGACTTTCCAGAGGAAGAAACTGCGTGCCCGATTTTTTATCATACATTTATTACGAGGAAAGCCGTAAAAAGAGCGAGGATTTATATAACAGCCAGAGGCGTTTATGAAGCATATTTAAATGGAAATAGAATTGGGGAAGACCATATGGCTCCAGGATGGACAAGCTATCACAAACGCCTGCAATATCAGATTTATGATATTACATCTATGCTGTCAGAAAAAAATGAGATTGAAATTGTAGTAGGAGACGGATGGTATAAAGGGCCTCTTGGTTTTGTCATGAAGGAAAAGATATATGGCGGTCGTACAGGCGTATTTGCAGAAGCTCACATCTGGTATGAAGACGGAAGTCGGGAAGTTGTGTGTACGAATGACGAATGGAAGGTAAGAACCGGGGAAATTCGTTACAGCGAAATCTATATGGGAGAAATCATTGACACAACGGTTGGAATGGAAAATGGTTCCTGTGAGGATTCGCAGATTTGTTATGGCAGAGTTTGGGGTATGGATTTTGATCGTACAACTTTGACTGCACAAGAAAATGAACCGGTAAGAATTACAGAGAGAATTCCAGGGAAAAAACTGATTATAACGCCAAAAGGCGAGAAGGTAATTGATTTCGGACAAAATCTGACAGGTGCTGAGGAAGTGCATATTAATGGAAAGAAAGGGCAAAAAATTGTAATCAGGCATGCGGAAACGCTGGATAAGGACGGAAATTTCTGTCCTGCCACACTTCGTCTTGCAAAATCAACGGATGTTTTCATATGCAATGGAAAAGAACAAGTCTTTCTCCCACATTTTACATTTCATGGTTTTCGTTACATTTGTGTGGAAGGCGTGGATGAAATAACGCCGGATCAGTTTACAGCATGTGTCATGCATTCTGATATGGAAAAGACGGGTGATTTTGCCTGTTCTGATAAAAAGGTAAATCAGCTTCAAAGCAATATTGCATGGGGGCAGCGTGACAATTTCCTTGATATTCCTACGGATTGCCCGCAGCGTGATGAACGTCTGGGATGGACTGGCGATGCGCAGGTGTTTTCGTGGACAGCTGCGTTTAATCGTAATACAGCATTGTTCTTCCGGAAATGGATGCGTGATATGACGGCGGATTCTTCTTTGGAAAAAGGAGTTCCTTATATTGTGCCGGATATTCTTGGAAAATACAGCGCAGCGGCGTGGAGCGATGCGGCAGTTATTATGCCATGGGTGGTATATCAGGTATATGGCGATAAAAGAGTTTTGGAAGAATCATGGAAATGTATGCATGAATGGGTTGACTATATTAGAAAACAATGTGGAAAAAATGGCCTTTGGCAAAGCGGGTTTCAGTATGGAGACTGGCTGGCTATGGATAAAGAAGTATTTGGAGGTCAGACCGGAGCGACAGACCAGTATTTGATTGCAAATGCATATTTTCTTTATGTAACTGACCTTGTAAGGCAAACAGCTGAAATATTACATATGGCGGCGGAAGCAGGTAATTATAGGAAATTATACGAGGATACGCTGTGTGCATTTCGTCGGGAGTACTATACGGAAACAGGGAGGATTGTCAGTGAGACGCAGACAGGGGCAGTCCTGTCGCTTTATTTTAATCTGGCAAGAGAAGAGGACAGAGAGAGGATTCTGCATACGTTAGTTTCCAATATCCAAAAACATAAAAACCATCTGACAACGGGATTTGTGGGAACACCGTACCTGTGTCATACGTTATCTGACAACGGTTATCATGAACTGGCAGCAACATTGTTTATGAATGAAGATACGCCGTCATGGCTGTATGCGGTCAATATGGGAGCAACCACCATATGGGAACGCTGGAATTCCATTCTTCCGGACGGCAGCTTTCAGGGAGATGATATGAATTCTTTAAATCATTACGCATATGGCTCTATCGGAGACTGGATGTACCGGAAAATTGCCGGAGTGAGCCAGATGGAACCGGGATATAAAAAATTTAAAGTGCAGCCAATGTTTGTAAAAGGAATTGAGGAAGCGGGAATCTGGTTTGAATCTGTGTATGGAAAAATTGAGAGTAAATGGAGCCGAAAAGATGGGAAGATTCGGGGATATGTCAGAGTTCCGGCTAATACAATGGCAGAAATACATCTGCCTGAAAAGGAAGATGTATTTAGGGTGGGTTCTGGTATTTATAAATATGAATATGCCAGCCGGATAAAGTGATTTTGAGGTACATGGGTTGGAAGAAAAACACTTTCAACTATTGATTTGAGTGTCTGCCAAAGCAGACAGATGGGTGTAAAAATGAAAAATGTTGTTACAATGCAGATTACCATGTTCACATTGATTCTTGCAGGGCTGATAGTGAAAAAGAAAGGATTGGTATCGGAAGAAGGGCAGAAAAATATCACAGATTTGGTGATTTATATTGTCCTTCCCTGCAATATTTTAAATGCATTTATGGTCGAGGGTAATCAGGAGTTTCTGGGGCAGTTCTTTATGGTTTTGGCACTCAGCATCGGAATTCAGGCTTTCAGTTCGATAGCAGGTAAAATACTATATTCAAAAAAAGAACTTTCCCATCAAATGAGCCTGCGGTATGGATTAATCTGTTCCAATGCCGGTTTTCTGGGAAACCCTGTTGCAGAAGGGATGTTTGGGGAAACGGGGCTTGCTATGGCGAATGTGTTTCTGATTCCGCTGCGTATTATGATGTGGTCATCCGGGCTTGGCATATATACCGGAAATAACGACTGGAAAAGCACAGTGAAAAAAGTAATCACACATCCCTGTATCCTTGCCTGCCTGGCGGGGGTTTTGATTATGTGCCTGCAGGTTCCCATTCCGGCAGTACCGAAAAATGTAATCCAGACAATCGGAAGGTGCAATACGGCATTATCGATGATGGTAATTGGGATGATACTGGCGGGGGCGGATATACGTCTTTTGTTTGACCAGGAAGTACTTGCATACAGTGTTTTGCGTCTGGCAGTGATGCCTGCACTGGTCTATGGGGTGTGCCGGTTGTTTTCGATGCCGTCTCTGGTGACCGGAATCTGTGTGGTTTTAACAGGTATGCCGGCGGGAGCGACTACAAGTATTCTTGCCAGTAAATATCATGCGGATGAAATATTTGCGACAAAGCTGGTGGTGGTTTCTACAGTACTTTCCATGGTAACAATACCCTTATGGAGCATGGCGCTTGCGGAGATATAAAAGGGTCGGATAATAACAAAAAGGAGAGAGCAAATGGCTGAGATGGAGGAAAGAGAATTATATTTGAGAATGGAGCAATGGGTGAAGGGGCAGTTTGAAGAGGTTTCCATAAAGGCTACGCGGAATGTGGGGAAAACGGAAGAGCGGATGCTGCCGATGCGGGATGGAACCTGCCTGAAAACGGTAATCCGGTTTCCGGAGCCTGTGGAAGAAGGCGAACAGTTCCCAACAGTACTTGTGCGTTCCTGTTATCCCGGGCAGGAAGTGATTCTGCGTATCCGGGCGGAAGAATTTGTAAAAAGAGGCTTCGGATTTGTATACCAGTGGTGCCGGGGAACCGGAGGTTCACAGGGAGAATGGGAGCCGAATGTCAATGAAAGGGATGACGGGCTGGATACGGTTAACTGGCTGGCAAGGCAGCCGATTGTAAAAAATATCGGATACTGGGGGGATTCCTATCTGGCGTTAACCGGCTGGTGCATGGCGGATGCGGTTCCGGAGAAAGTAAAAACCATGTGCCTTGGCGTGTATGGGGCAGACCGCCATGTCTCTGCATATCAGGACGGTCTTTTCCGGATGGATGTGCTGACATCCTGGGCAAGGGAAAATGCAGGAACAGCCATTGCGGCTGATAATGAGACTTCGTACCTGTTCCGGCCGCAGAAGGATGTGGACGAAAAATTATGGGGCGTGCATCTGGACTGGTACAGGGATTGGGTAAGCAATCCGGAGAGGGAGGCGGATTACTGGAAGCAGGGATTTTGGGGAATGTTGAAAGGGATTCCGCAAAAAGTAAGAATTCCCATGCTGATACGGGAAGGCTGGTACGACCACCATCTGGGAAGCGCGCTTATATCTTATGGGCAGCTTTCAGAGGAAACCAGACGGCATTCTGTTTTGCAGATTGGTCCATGGAACCATAATTATATGGCTGTGATTCCGGAAGAAAAAATTTCACAGCTGAAAGACGATTCAGCATCAGCGCCGCTGGAATGGTTTTACAGAATCCTTGTAAAGGGTGAAATTCCGGAGGGCGGGATAAAGGAATATGTCATCGGGGAAGACCGCTGGGTGGAAAAGAAGGATATGCGGGATTCAGCCGGGAAGATATTCTATCTGTGTGCAGATGGGTCTCTGAACGAAAGGGCGGAAAAAAATGGAAAGAGAACCTACTGCTATGATCCGGAAAACCCGGTGCGCAGCCACGGCGGGGAATCCATGCTTGCGGATATGAAGGAAAATGGAAGCTTTTTGCAGCCCGGACCGGATTATCGGAAGGACGTGATTTCTTTTGTCTCTGATGTACTGGATAAAAAGCTTCTGGTGGAAGGAAGAATAAAGGTAAAGCTTTTTGTAAGTTCGGATGCGGAGGATACGGCCTTTACGGCAAAAATAATGGAAGTGTTTCCCGATGGGAAGACGGTCAATGTACGGGGAAGCATTACCACCCTTGCTTTCAGGAATGGCTCTGACTGCAGGCAGGAATATATACCGGGGGAAATAGTGGAAATCTGCATTCAGATGTGGGATATAGCATGGTGTTTTCGTGAAGGCTCCAGAGTCCGTGTAGATATCAGCTCTTCCGATTTTCCGCAATATGCGGTTCATACCAATTATCCGGGATTGTGGTCTTTGCAGGATAAAACAAAAAAGGCGGTTCAGGCTGTCTATACAGGATTACAATATCCGTCTGCCGTTATTTTGCCAATTTAAAACAACATGAATAGTTAAATGTTTTCGTGAATAAATGAACGCTGACTGTAAAACCATATTTTATACTATTTTTATCAAAAATACTTAGGAGGCAACTTCAAATGGGAAAAGAAAAGCAAATTCAAACTGCGAATGAGAGTGCGCAATACCGCCGTGCCAAAACAAGCACCATCTTACTGGTAATGTTGCAGGGGGCTTCCTGCGCATGCTTTTATTCCGCAATCGGTTCTGTAAGTTATGCGGCAAATCTGGGATTCGGCATCTCTGTATTGCTGGTGGGAACCCTGATGACGCTGGCACGATTGTTTGATGGGATTACAGATCCGATTATTTCTATGGTTATTGACAAATGTAATACCAGATTCGGAAAAATCCGCCTGTTCTGCATACTTGGCTGGGCCATTATGGCGTTTTCCATGAAGATGATGTACGACTGGTGTGCGGGGAAAGGGCATTCTCTTGTATTGTTTGTTACGATTTATTTTTTGTATTACATAGGCTACACATTTATGAACATGATCGGGATGCTGATATCTCCTGTTATGACAAATGACCCGAAGCAGAGACCGATGATTGGCGTATGTTCAACAGCATATACTTATATTATTAATATAGCGCTTTCTATTGTGACAATGATGGTTCTGCTGCCGTCAGCCGGTAATCAATATACACTGGAACTGCTGGCAAGAGTGTCTAACTTTACAGTATGCCTTTCGGGCGTATTACTTCTGCTTTCCATGATAGGGCTTTCCAGAATTGATAAACCTGAAAATTTTATTGCAGGTTCTTCCGATAAAGATGAAAAAGTGAAATGGAAAGATATGTTGAATCTACTAAAGGATAATAAGGGGCTGCAGTGTTATATTCTGGCAGCAACTTCAGATAAACTGGCAATGACGATAACTGGCCAGTCTATTATCGGAACCTTATTATATGGCGTTGTGATTGGCAATATGCAGCTGAGCGCCATTTTAAATATCGTTGCCATTGTTCCCATTCTTATCTTTGCAGTGGTAAGCGGAAAATACGCCGGTAAAAATGGAAGCCAGAAATCAATTACTTTCTGGAGTACCGTTGCCATTGTGGTAAATACTATTCTGATTGTATTTATGCTTATGAATGCAGGGAGTCCTGTGGCGAAATCCATGCCTATGATGATTTTATTTGTTATCCTGACAATGGTGCAGAACGGTTTAAGGGTTGCAGTCAGCATCCCTACAGGCAGTATGATGGCAGACGTGGTGGATTATGAGGCTTACCGGAGTGGAAAATATATGCCGGGTACAGTAGCGGGTGTCCACAATTTTATTGATAAGGCAGTCTCTTCTGTAGGCGCAGTAGTTGCAACATTCTGTATAACACTGATTGGGTATAAGGAGGTAATGCCGCAGCCTACAGACCCTAAAACAATGCCGGTTGTAATCTTGATTTGTGCTGTTTTTTACGGTTTACCGATTCTTGGCTGGATATGTTCCTTGATTGCCATGAAAAAAACGCCTGTTACGAAGGAAATGATGATAGAGGTACAGAAAACGATTGCAGAAAGGAAAAACTCGAGAAGTGAGAATAACAGAGTGGTTGACGAAATAGAATCTGTACAGCAGCAGGAAGAGGAATAGACAGCTGTATCAGGGAGCAGGAAATAGCAGAAAGGAAATGAATATGCAATTAGACAAGTATGCAGCGCCATGCAGTGAGCCTGGAAGGATTGAATGCATCCGTTATCCCTCACGGGCCTATGCGTTGGAGGCATTTTACAGAAAAGAGTGCATCCCTCTTGAAAAGACGATGTACGTTTATCTGCCCTATGGATATGATGCGGGGAAAAAGTACCCTGTACTCTACCTGATGCATGGCGGTACGGATGATGAAGGGTACTGGTTCGGGAAGGGAAGATATAACGAGGCTGACAGGGAAAAGTATACGGATGTCGGGAATGTGACACAGAATCTGACAGACCATCTGATTCAGGATAAAATTATAAAGCCGCTTATTATCGTTACTCCCAGTTTTTGCGAAAATGTGGGGGAATATAAGAACAGGAAGGAATATCCTCTAATCTATTTCGAAGCGGTTAATTATTTTTGGATGGAACTGGAAAATGACATTATGCCATATATCCAGAAACACTATGCAACTTATGCGGAGGATGCCACAAGAGAAGCGTTTGCGAAGGTGAGAGAGTATACGGCTTTTGCGGGAGCTTCCCAGGGGTCGATTACCGGATTGTATTCGGTTATGATGCATATGCTGGATGTGGTTGGCTATGTCGGCTCCTTTTCCGCAGGCGCAATCCGATATCATCTGGATGGAAAAGAAGTGAGAGTGGAATTGGATGAAGCGAAGCTTGCAGAGCTTGCGGAAGCGTTAAAGAACGGACCAGAACTTTGTTACTGGTACAATGGATGCGGCAGCCATGACAGGATGTATCCTACCCACAGAGAAACCTTCGACAGACTGAAAAGTCTGTGTGTAAAGGAGTTGCGGGAGGAAGATGAAGAAACAGGCAACTGTTGCTTCCAATTACAGGAAAGCGGGGAGCACAGCTATCGCTATTGGATTAAGGATTATTATAATATTTTACGGTTATTTTTCCGCAACAGTGAGGAGGAATGCAATTTATGATCATTGAAAATACAGAATTTGGCCGTATTGAAGTTACAGATATACCGCTTCCGGAAGGGGTCGATTCCAATGTAAACGGAACCTATACTTTTTCCGGGCGCATACTGGTGGCTGTCAGGGAACCGGAGAAGGAAGAAGATTGGTACAGAGTACTTACGATGGATGAGGACGGCACAGAAATCTGCGAATTGTTTGATGGAATTATCAGGAAGAAAAAGGGAGCAAACGGAATCCGCTGGATGTGTTATTCTGACAATAAACGGATTCTTCTGGGCGATTATGTGCTGGAGTGTACGCCGGATTTAGACCATTGCACGTCTTCTGAATTAGTTGAAGTGGTATTTCCCGAAGAAATCAGTAAAATTCCCGGAATCTTTGTGAGATGGTCAGAACCGCTGATTGCGCCGGATCAGGAACATATCTGTTTTTCTTCCCTAACAGGAAACGGTGTTTTTAACTTTCTGGGAAAGCTTGTGAGGCAGGAATTCCGGTATGTTATGGAAGATATGTGCATTATCAGTACGGTAAACGATATGGAGCCGGATATGGACAGCGAGGGCTTTTACCGCGTCAATGTACGCCGGGGCGGGGAAGTCAAACAGTTTGTAAAAGGCGGGAGAGGGCTTACGCTGGCAGGAGGAGGAACCTGCATCACGGAAAGTACGCTGCAGATGTTGGACACGGAAGAAGTTGCTCAGATTACCGAAACCCTCGGTTATGAAGAAACGGCCATTTTTTCTCCAAATGAAAAATACGCAGTGTGTATGTCCCCGAGATTTTCCCCAGAGACGGACTGCGGCGTATTAGGAGTGGTACCGTTATATCATGATATGATTACACGGCGAAAATATCTGAATGTATTGTATCAGTATGCAATTGCAGGCGTTCGATACGAGAAAGCCGGCAATATTGGGCCGGTACTGATTGATATCTGCCGCTCTATGAGCGAGGGCCGGAATTATCAGGGCGTGGATTTAAGCGACCCGGAAGGAACATGGGTTTATTATTCCCCTATGAGCTGGCATCCGGACAGTACGAAAGCTATGTGGAATGAGAGTACCAGAGTAACGGAAGGAACGGTAAAGGGCAGGCTGAGAAGATGTCGGCTCCTGGATGTGCAGCCCTCCGAACCGGTGCCGATGGTACCGACTCCAGAGAAAGATGCAATTCCATATGCGCTTCCGACAGAAGCTGCCATAACCCGGATGGAGCCGGAGTACCCTGTAAAAATAAAAGGGGCAGGAGGCGGTATTGTGATAAACTCCTGTATTGCGGAAGATACCGTTGAAACCCGGTATGAGAACTACAGCGAGGACGGAAAGACTTTTTATAACGGGTGGATTCGTGTAAAGGCTCCGGCAAATATGTTTATGCCGGAAGAGACCGTTATTTGGAGCGATATTCGAGTGACAGGGGAACATACCGGGCAGATGAAGCTTCGCATTACATTTTTACCGGACAGGAGATTTCAGGTGCATCTTGCGAAAGGTATGGGAGAGGACGGTTATCCGAAATGCGCCGGTTTTGCAGAGTATGACGGGATACGGAGAGATGTGGGGGATATGGCGGATTGAAAACCACATTCATATTTTTAAATCAGACCGTATTGATGTTCCTTTTGGCGGGAATTGGATACATACTTTATAAGAGAGGAAAAATTACAAAAGAAGGAAGCAAAACCATTGGAAATATTTTGATTAATCTGGTATTGCCGGGAGTAATCATACAAAGTTTCCTTGTGGAAAGAACAGCGGAACGTGTTGTAGGTTTGGCATTATCTGCAGTTCTGGCAGCAGTGATTCTTCTTTTGTCAGTTTTTATATCGGGAGTTTTTTTAAAAAGAGATCCAATAGCATCTTTTGCGGGGGCTTTTTCCAATCCTGGTTTTTTTGGGGTGCCGCTGATAGCGGCATCCCTCACAGACAGGGCCGTATTTTATATTGCGTCTTTTATTGCTTTTTTAAACCTGTTACAGTGGTCTTATGGTGTGGCGATTATGACTGGAAAAAGCGGCAGGATTACGATGAAACGGCTGCTTACAGCCCCCTTCTTTATAGCAATTGTGATTGGATTTCTTTTGTTTGTAACACAAATTCCTTTGCCCGGGCTTTTGACAAAAGCGTTGCATCATGTGACAGCCCTAAATACGCCGCTTGCCATGTTTGTAGTAGGTGTTTATCTGGCACAGACTGATTTGGCGGGGATGTTCAGGAAAAAATACATTTATAAAGTATGTTTTATCCGGCTTGTAATGATACCGGTTCTTACACTGGCGGTATTAATGTTAGTGCCGCCAATATTTTATGAAATGAAAATGGCGATACTGATTGCATCGGCCTGTCCAGTTGGAACAAATGTGGCAATTTATGCACAGCTTCATAATCAGGATTATCCTTATGCTGTAGAGACGGTTGTCATTTCAACGCTTCTTTCAATCGTAACAATACCGGCAATTATGACGGCGGCAGAAATGCTTTTTCTGTAATTGTGTAGACATTGAAAACCAAAGGAGATATATAATGGAAAAACAACAATTAGAAGAATTACTAAAGGATATGTCATTACAGGAAAAGGTAGATCAGATGCTTCAGATTACAGGCAGATTCTATCAAATGGATATTAATTCAGTACTGACAGGACCAGCGCTTCAGATGGGTTTAATAGAAAGTGATATCAATATGGCAGGCTCCATATTGGGAACATACGGCGCAAAAGAACTGAAACAAATTCAGAAAACCTATATGGAACAGCATCCTCATCATATTCCCATGTTGTTTATGATGGATATCATACATGGTATGAAGACAATCTTTCCCATGCCGCTGGCAATGGGGGCGTCCTTTGAGCCGGAATTGGTAAGGCGCTGTGCGCAGGCGTCAGCAAAGGAAGCCGCCTATAGTGGGTTGCATGTAACTTTTTCACCCATGGTGGATTTGGTCCGGGATGCCAGATGGGGGCGTGTCATGGAATCTACCGGGGAAGACCCATATCTGAACAGCCGTATGGCAGAGGCACAGGTCAGGGGATTTCAGGGAGAAAGTATGAGTGAAGAGGGCAGGGTCTGTGCCTGTGTCAAGCATTTTGCGGGGTATGGTGCAGCGGTAGCCGGACGTGAATACAGTGCAGCTGAATTGTCCGAGAGAACTTTACGGCAATATTATTTCCCGGCATATAAGGCAGGGATTGATGCCGGGGCCGGTATGGTCATGACAGCATTTAATACCATTGATAATATACCGGCAACTGCAAATAGGTGGCTGATGCGGGATATCCTGCGTGGAGAGATGGGATTTGGTGGTGTCCTGATTTCGGATTTTTCAGCAATTCTTGAAACTGTAGTCCATGGATATGCGGAAGATAAAAAGGATGCCGCAAAAAAGGCAGTAGAAGCCGGAGTGGACATTGATATGATGACCGGTTGTTATAGTGAAAATCTTGCAGAACTGGTGGAACAGGGAATCGTTCCGGAATCTCTGGTGGATGAATGTGTTTGGCGGATTCTGGATTTGAAAAATAAGCTGGGGCTTTTTGACAATCCGTATAAAGATGCTGACGAGGCTAAGGCAGAAGAGGTTATTCTTTGCCGGGAACACAGGGCGCTTGCCAGGGAGGCAGCAGGAAAATCCTGTGTTTTGCTGAAAAATGAAAATATTCTTCCATTAAATAAGGAGAAAAAAATTGCCTTTATAGGTCCTTATACATATTGTAAAAAAATAATATCAAACTGGTCAGTGGCGGGAGAAAGTAAAGACTGTGTCAGTGTGAAAGAGGCGGCTGACGAGATTTTTGACTCAATCCATACCTCATATCATGCAGGGTCGCAAATGACAGGAAGGAAGGTGAGATTTGAGGGCTTTTCGGCTTTTGGTAAGGCTGCAGAGCCGGATGATGAAGAATGGGGTGAAGAAAAAGAGAGAAAAGAACTTGAGGAAGCGGTACGGGCGGCAAAAGAGGCAGAGATTGTAGTGCTGTCTGTGGGGGAATCCTATCTGCACAGTGGTGAGGCATGCAGCCGGGCTTTTTTGGATATCCCGGAGGTACAAATGAATTTGTTTCGAAGGATTGCCGAAGTAAACCCCAATATCGTAGTTGTACTGTTTAATGGGCGTCCTCTGGATATACGTGAAATCAGCGCAAAATCTAAGGCATTACTGGTCGCATGGATGCCGGGAACGGAAGGTGGTCATGGGATTGTAGATGTTTTAACCGGAAAAGTTAATCCTTCTGGTAAACTTCCTATGAGTTTCCCTTATTGTGTAGGACAGTGTCCGGTTTTTTATAATGAATTGTCCACCGGACGTCCGTACCGCGAAGGAGATACAAACCGTTATTTTTCCAAATATCTGGACATACCCAATAAACCATTGTATCCATTTGGATATGGATTGAGCTATTCAGAATTTGAGATATCACCGGTAAAGCTGAATAAAAATAGTTTTTGTGAAGGAGATGTGATTACAGCCAGCGTGACAGTGAAAAATACTGGGGAATTTCCCGGCACGGAGGTCATACAGCTTTATGTTCAGGATGTGGCTGCAAGTGTGGCACGTCCGGTAAAGGAACTGAAAGGATTTGAGAAAGTGACGCTACGGGAAAGTGAAGAAGCTGTGGTTTCTTTCCGGATTGACGAAACGATGCTTTCCTTTATCCGGGCGGACGGCACTGTAGGCTGTGAGCCGGGGCTGTTCCGTATATGGGTCGGAAATAGCAGTGAGACAAGCAATATGGCTGAATTTTGGCTGACGAAATGATATTACGGTTAGCATATCGTAATTTTGAAAGAGATTACGATATGCTATATCTTTGCATTCAGGGATTTATATTGGCTGGGAGACATGCCAACCTTTTTCATAAAACATGTGGAAAAATAACTCCGGTTACAGAATCCAAGCGTATCGCTGATTTCCTGTATACTTTGACTGCTGTCAGTGAGCAGAAGCTTCGCCCGAGAGATTTTTTCATTTAAAATATACTCCTTGATCGTAATGCCGGTTTCTTTTTGGAACTTATAGGAAAAGTAATATTCCGTATAGCCGGTCAGCTTTGCCAAATTTTCTATACATAGCGATTCCGTCAGATGTTTCTGTATATAATAGCAGATATTTTGAATTGAGGGTGAAATGGAAGAGTCTGCCTTGGCATGCTGTACCTGCGACATAAAATCAGACACCATATCCTTACAGAATTTGACTACTTCCCCCGTTGTCCGGCATTCTTCCAACAGGGAGGCATAATATTCATAGAGGTCAAAGGCGGCGGAGGGGTGCAGGCCGCCACGGATACAGGAACGGGAACATAAGGTTAATAAAACCAGCGCATTATTCTTATTTTTACGGACGGCATCCTTTAGTTCTGACTTTGCACCGGAAGAAATGGAAAGCAGGGATATAATTGCCGATACAGCGGAATGGTCTCCATTTTCAAACATTTGGCAGAGGCTTTGTTCTTTTTTCCACAGGCTTTCCGCTGCCACAGAATAGGTCTCTCTGGCAGGAGACAGCACTTCTCTGTCCTGTACAAAAAATTTTACATCTGACAGAGGAAGGGTTTCATCATTCAGAGCATAATGCAGCATGACGGCATAATTGGCAAGCATGCCGTTGGGGATTAAGGGGGTTGTGGCAATCATTCTGCTGACAATAGAGTGAGTACGGACGGACAATTCGTAGGTTTCCAGCTTTTGGCGCAGCAAATCGGAGGTATCCCTGCCGGTTACGGCAGGTCCCAGAAAATGTATACTTTCAAGTTCCCTGTTTTTGTGGCAAAAGCCGATAATCCACAGCATGCCTACATTTGTTTCCAGAATCAGCGGAGAAAGGAAACCGGAGGCAAGGTGGGATGAAACCGCAGGAATAAAGTCCGATACGGATATCAAATCCCATTTGGCCGTGGTATCCAACAGTTCAAAGTCTGCATTATAGCTCCATAATGACAAAGAATAATTACTGCAGATTAATTTATGAAGGAAAGTCAGTTTTTCTTTCAGGTTCATGATATTTTCTTTCATCCTTTCCGGTATAAGGAATCAGGAGTTCGGATAGTCTTTTTCGGTCAGATGCACCTGTACAGTGAATCCATGACTGCTGTGGAAGTATGTATGATGTCTTATTTAAGGTAAAAAAAATAAACTGTCCAAATGTAGATTTTAAGGAAATCCGGTCTCCGTCTGCAGATTCGTAATATACGTCATTATCACATTTTGCAACCAGCTTTATAAGAGCATTCAAGTCTGTCTGGCCTGTGATTTTAAAATAGAAATCTTTCATAAAATCCCACCTTTCCATTAAATATGAAGTTATTTTACAATGTATCATTGAAAAAGGCAGTTTATAAATTCATTATTTTGTTCATAAAATCAAGTACTGATAACACTAAAAATAACATGTTTTCCGGAAAAAGTAAACACGGGCACAAAAAGAATTATGATATTATTTAGAAAATATAGACGGACTTCAAAAGATTATGACAGAAAGGCAGATAAAAAATGAAGGCAAACAA
Organism: Acetatifactor sp.; assembly: GCA_024699575.1. Classification (GTDB taxonomy): domain Bacteria; phylum Bacillota; class Clostridia; order Lachnospirales; family Lachnospiraceae; genus Acetatifactor. The sequence continues at coordinate 17,456 of JAILPF010000127.1, forward strand.
TTTGAAAACAGAGCATTTAAGAAATCCAGTGGGGATAGATATTGAAAAACCTATATTGTCATGGAACTGTCAGGACGGTATCATGCAGACTGCATATGAAATTGAGGCTGTTTCTAACGGAAGGACATTGTGGAACAGGAAAGAGAACACAGATGCCATGTGTGCGATATTTGACGCAGACCTGTCGGACAGACAGCGTGTAGAATGGCGTGTGCGTTTATGGGATGAAAACGGAATGGCCGGAGAATGGAGCGAAAAAGCTTTTTTTGAGCTGGGAATTCTGGATAAATCCGGATTTCATGCAAAATGGATAAATCCGGAATTGGAATGCAACCCTGCTGTCCATAAACCGGCAAGTTATTTGAGGACAACCTTTGAGTTAGGCGAGTATCAGACTGCCAGGCTCTATATTACCTGCCATGGATTATATGAGGCATATCTGAACGGGCATCGCGTAGGGGATTTTGTGCTGGCGCCGGGAAGCTATACCTATGACCGGAGACTGGCCTATCAGACTTATGACGTGACGGAACTTGTGAAAAAAGGCTCTAACGAAATACAAGTGATTTTGGGAGACGGATGGTATCGCAGCTGTGCGGGTGTTGACGGTATCTGCAATCTGTATGGAAAGGACGTAGCGCTGTTATGCCAGCTTGAGGCAGACGGCTATCCTGTATGTATTTCGGACGAGACATGGGAGGCATCGCAGGAAGGACCAATCCGTGAAAATGATATGCAGCAGGGCGAGGTATATGATGCACGGAGGGAAAAACTTACAGGGTGGCATGAAGTAGGGGCAGAGGAGTTTGGTTATGATAATCTGCTCTGTGCCAACAACGTTCCCGTTGTGGAGAGGGAACGCTTTGCAGGAAAAATAATCAGGACCCCTAATGGGGAAACTGTGGTTGACTATGGACAGAACCTCGCAGGGTATGTCGAATTTACTCTTCAGGCGAGGGAAGGCGATACAATTGTGATGACACATGGAGAAACGCTGGACGAGAACGGAAATTTCACAATGGAAAACTTTCAGGAAAGATCACGTCACAGAGAGGGCGGAATCAATCAGAGAGTTGTCTATATATGCAGGGAGGGGTTTAATCATTATAAAGCAAGGTTTACAATATGGGGATTTCGTTATGCCAAAATAGAGACTGATATTGATTTGACGGATGCTTCATTTACAGCGATTGCGGTTTATTCTGATATGGAGGACGTTGGGAAATTTGAATGTTCGGATGCCAATATTAATCAACTGGTGAAAAATTGCATTTGGAGTATGAAATCCAATTTCTGTGATGTGCCGACAGACTGTCCGACCAGAGAGCGTGCGGCATGGACCGGCGACATGGGAGTATTTATTGATGCAGGGCTTTATATGCATGACTGTTATCCGATAGTACGTAAATGGCTTGCAGAATGCCGGGTGAGCCAATATCAGAGTGGGGAAGTGGCGATAATTGCCCCAAGAGTCAATGAGATGTCAAGGATGCAGCAGATGTTATCCGGTTCGGTAGGCTGGGGAGATGCCAGCATCATTGTTCCGTATATGCTTTATAAAAGATATGGCGACAGGCGTATTCTGGAAGAAAATTACGATATGATGAAAAGGTGGTACGGTTTTCTGGAAGGAAGGGCGCAGAAGAAGGGAAACATATTGGAGGCGGAGCATCCCCTTGCAAACTATGTTATTGATATGGGAGTAGATTTTGGTGAGTGGTGCGAACCGGATGTGAAAGCAGATTTAAGAGATATTATGGGGCATCCGCAGTATAAGGTGGCGACGGCATACTTTGCCCATTCCGGACAGATGCTTGCCGAAATAGCAGAAATCCTTGGCCGGGCATCCGATGCGGAGTACTATCGGGAGGTATCGGAGAAAGCGGCGCAGGCATTTTACCTGACTGCCACAGACCATGGGAAAATATGTTCAGAGCGTCAGGCAGAGTACGTGCGTGCAATTGCATTTGGGCTTTTGGATGAAGAAGAGAAAAAAGAGGCGGCAGATGACCTAAACCGGATGATTATTGAAAGAGATTATCATCTGAATACAGGATTTCTTTCCACTCCGATGCTCTGTGGGGTACTTGCACAGTATGGGTATCTTGATACTGCATACCGTCTGCTTTTGCAGGATACCATGCCCGGCTGGGTTTATGCCGTGAAGAAGGGAGCAACGACAATCTGGGAACGCTGGGATGGGATGAGTGAAGAGGGAAAAATAAAGGATTCGCTGAATCATTATTCCTATGGGGCAGTCTGCGGATGGCTGTTTGGAGGCGTCTGTGGAATCCGAATAGAGAACGGAGAAATCTGTATCTGCCCACAGCCGTATCCCATGCTTCAATATGCAAATGCATCCTACCATTCTCCGCTGGGGGAAGTCAAAAGCGGATGGCGCTATGAGGGAGACATTTTAAAATATGAATTTACGATACCGGCCAATACGATTGCAAGGGTTATGCTTCCGGATGGAAGAAAATTTACTTTAAAGGCGGGAGTGCATTGCTTTGATTAAAAGGAGGGGGAAAATGGAAGAGATGGAAAGGCAGGCGGAAGAAATAAAAAATAAGATGGAGCGGCAATTGATGCTGCCCGGAAATGCGCCTGATTATGATTTGAGTAAGGTTGTGGAATATCCTGAAAGTTTTTTGAAAGGAAAAAGGGTTTTATTTCTGGGCAGCAGTGTTACATATGGTGCGGTGGGAGTTTCTTTTGTCGAATATCTGGTGCGGAAAGATGGGTTGGTTGCAGATAAACAGGCAATCAGCGGAACAACGCTGGTGGACGAAGAGTCTGTGTTTGCGCGGGTTGGTTTTGGTAATGGGGGCAGTTATGTCCGACGCCTGAAAGAGCTGGTAAAGACATCAAACCAGTACGAATGTTTTGTCTGCCAGCTATCTACCAATGATGCCAGTAGTGGAAAGCCTATGGGGGTTATCAGCCAATCGAGGGAACTGGAAGATTTCGACACGTTAACAGTGATTGGCGCGATGGAATATATCATAGCGTATGTAAGGAAGCACTGGAATTGCCCGATTGTATTTTATACAGCATGTTTTTATGAGAATCCAATATATGAGGAAATGGTTCGGAATCTGTATGTTTTACGGGATAAATGGGGGATTAAAATCATTGACCTGTATACGGATAAAGAATTTAATGGAATTTCTGATAAAGAGAGAGCGCTGTATATGATGGATGAAATACATCCTACAAGAGCAGGATATCTGAACTGGTGGCTCCCGGAGTTTGAAAAACGATTGGAAGAGATTATGAAAACAGGCAGATAGAATGGTGGAAATGTTGAGGTAATATATTGAACAAAGGAAAGAGTTATGTGGAGACTGCCGAATATGGAGTGTTTCTGTTAATCAGGTAAGAGAGGACATTTTCTCACCTGTTATCCTACAGATATGCAGGATAGCCAATTAAAGTTGTACCCTATATACTATAGATTACAGGTGTAAATGCCGATGATGACATACAATCCGTTTTGGAGGATGATGGACGAAAGAAGGATATCCACATACAGCCTTGAAGTTGATTATGGCTTTAAAAAAGCCTTCATCCAACGTTTAAAACACAATAAAAACATGAACCTGTCATCTATTGACTATATCTGTGACGTGTTCTGCTGTCCAGTCGAGGACATGGTTATACACATCAGAAATGATAAGGGTGGCGCGGTGAATGCCTGAAAATAAGAGAAGGACAGGGCATATTATAAGATTTAGGGGTATAAAAGGCGGCAGATTCCGGTGAGAGGACTGCCGTCGTTTTTATGTAACAGATGCGGGCTGCCACTAAGTACTTTTGCATTGAGGTGGATATTGCGGGGAAAATAAAAGTCGGTAAGCGCTAAATAATAGCCCTGCAAGAATATTCTGTATACGGTTGTCAACAGCCGTGCCTATAGCGAAGAAAACCTGAATCCAACTATTCCTGTTTGGAAAATAGTATTCTATGGTGTTGATGCAGTCCTCTTCCTGTGTTTGACACTGTTGGAGTTTGTGACAATCAAAAAGTATCTGAAACACAGACAGAAGAACGTATAAAAGCCTTAAGGATATACCAGGGATAAAGCTGCGTTTGCCTGTTCCAGTTCCTGAAGGTAGCGCTGCGTAGAACGTTGAAATACACGATCCCAAATGGTGGAATGACAATTATGTGAAAGAAGAACTCTGCAAATCTCAGCATTGGATTTAATTGCATAGAAAGAACAATTATGAAGATGTTTATAGAGGAGATATGTGTT
>JAILPF010000135.1 GCA_024699575.1 Acetatifactor sp.
TATTCGTTTTCAGGAGTGTGACCGTCTGAGTGCCATTGTAAAGGAGCTTAGGAAAATGGGCATCAGTTGTCAGGAAACCAACGACTCCATCACTATTTTCCCCGGTACTCCCTCCGCTTCTTTAGTGGATACCTATGACGATCACCGGATGGCTATGGGGTTTTCCCTGATTGGACTTCGAAGTAAAGGAATTATCATTGATAATCCTTCCTGTTGCCGCAAGACCTTTGAGAATTATTTCGATGTTCTGGATGAAACAATTTCCTGCCTTCTGACTGATGATTGAAACTATACATGGAACCCATAATATGCTATAATAATTGTACTATTCATAACGAATTCTTGATAATTGATAACAGAAAGGTATGGTATAAACTATGAGTAAAAGAAAAGCTGTTGTTTCGCTGGGACATGAAGCCCTTGGATACACCACTACAGAGCAGTGGGACGCAGTGAAAGTAACCGCCAAGGCACTGGCAGACCTGGTAGAGGCAGATTATCAGCTGACCATCACACACAGCAACGGTCCTCAGGTAAGTATGATTCACAAAGCCATGACAGAGCTTCGAAGAGTATATATTGATTACACTCCCGCACCGATGTGTATCTGCTCCGCAATGAGTCAGGGTTATGTCGGTTACGATATTCAGAACGCTCTTCGCAGTGAACTTCTTGGACGCGGAATCTCCAAGGCTGTCAGCACCATCCTGACACAGGTTACGGTGGATCCTTATGACGAGGCTTTCTATGAGCCAAATAAGGTCATCGGACGTTATATGTCTAGAGAAGATGCAGAAATCGAAATCAAAAAAGGAAACTATGTACAGGAGGATCCCGGAAAGGGGTTCCGCCGTGTGGTAGCTGCACCCAAGCCCATTGACATCGTAGAAATTGATGCAATCCGTGCACTTGCCGACGCAGACCAGATTGTTATTGCATGTGGCGGTGGCGGTATTCCTGTCATTGAACAGCAGCATGTGTTAAAGGGTGCCTCCGCTGTCATCGAAAAAGATGCAATTGCCGGCAAACTGGCTTCCGATTTAAAGACCGATGAACTGATTATTCTGACCGGAGTGGAAGGCGTATATAAGAACTTCGGCAAGGAGAACGCTACTCCGATTTCATCCATGACCACAACAGAGGCAAAAGCATATATGGAGGCCGGTGAATTCGAGAAAGGAACCATGCTTCCTAAAATTGAAGCAGCTCTCACCTACTTGGAGAATGTTCCAAACGGAAAAGTATTAATTACCTCCATGGATCACATAAAGGATGCCTTGAAAGGTAAGGCGGGAACCGTTATTACTGCCTGACCTTTCCAAACAGGTATTTTTTCAATTAATTCGGACATACTAATCACCGAAATCTTAATTTAGAAAGGCTGGGGTGATTAGAATATGACCGAAAATGACACAACACATCTGCTTCGAGAATGTAATGCAGGTTCCAAAATGGCGGTAAATTCCATTGATGAAGTGCTGGACCGGGTAACAGATCCGGATTTAAAGCAACTATTGCTTAAGAGTAAGGAACACCACGAGCAATTGGGAGATGAAATTCATGTACTCCTAAATCAGGAAGGTACTGATGAGAAAGACCCTAATGTAATGGCAAAGGGCATGTCCTGGATGAAAGCCAACATCAAACTTGCCGGTGCCAGACCAGACACTGAGGAAAGTGATGCTGTAATTGCTGACTTGATTACAGACGGATGCAACATGGGGATCAAATCTCTGCACCGCTATCTGAATCAGTATAAGGCAGCCGATGAGACATCCAAAAATATTTGCATCCGCCTCTCAGATATCGAAGAAGAATTACGTCGTGATATGAGAAACTATTTATAAATCTTACAAATAAATAATAGGAGGTTTCATCATGTTTGGGCAATTATTCGGACGTTATCTCATTGAAAAGAAACTACTCAAAGAAGCTGAGTATAAGGCTATCATCCACAAGCACTCGGCTGTCTACAGTCGTCTTGGTGCGATTGCTGTCGCGGAAAAGTTGCTGACCGAAAGACAGGTTGATGAAATTCATCAGCTGCAACGTATTCAAGACAAGCGTTTCGGTGATATTGCCATTGAGAGAAAATATCTGACGCAGCGGGAATTAGACTCTCTGCTTGCCAAACGTGTTGATCCCTACACAAATTTTGTCCATCTGCTTTCAGAGACAACCAAATTTACTCCGGATGAAATCAATACTTTTCTTGATGCATTTCAAAAAGACAGAGGTTTGTCTGACAGCGAGATGAATGCATTAAAGCGCGAAGACCCCGATGCTTTGGTGCCGGTATTTGTCTTTTCTTCCAAACCCTATGTCACAGATGTTGCCGGACTGATTGTGCGAAATATCACTCGTTTTGTAACTCTGGATTTCTATATCGGCAAAGCAGTAAAATGTGACAAATTCAGCTATTCTCAGCTGTCCTGTCAGGAGCTCTCCGGAGACGAATCTATTTTCATTGCAATCGCAGAAGAAACGCAAGCCGGAGCCTTCGCCCAGGTTGCATCGGAGTTCTCCCATATTTCACCTGACAGCAGTAAAGAGGATGCATGTGATTCTGTGTGCGAATTCATCAACGTCACAAGCGGACTGTTAGCCTCCTCGCTGAGCAAACAGAATATCAGCGTGGATTTGGAACCGCCGCAGGCTTACCTGAACCAATGTGCAACCGGAGAATTCTACGATGTTCCAATCTATCTGGAAGACAAGATATTACATCTGCTAATAGCGGTCAACGCACCGTTTAAGGCCGGTGAAACTCCGGTCGTAATTGAAGCCGACCATGCCAAGAAGGTCAAAAAACATGCTACCGGCAAAACATCTGTATTGCTGGTGGATGATTCCAAAATGTCCCGCAGTATGTTGCGTGAGATTCTGGAGGCCGCCAATTACACAGTGGTAATGGAAGCCACAAACGGTCTGGAGGGCTTAGAAGCATACAAGAAATGTAATCCCGATATTGTGACACTCGACATCACAATGCCTCAGATGGATGGTCTGGAACTATTACGTAAGATTCTTGACTATGACCCGGATGCCAAAGCTATTATGATTACTGCAGCAGGTCAGCAGGATAAGCTTATCGAAGCACTGAAGTGCGGAGCAAAACGTTTCATCAGCAAACCCTTCAATGCGGAAGAAATACTCATCAATATGAGCGATGTTCTTGAATATTAAATATATTAAAACGGGAGCTGTCAATCTGACACGCTCCTGTTTTTACGCTTATTATCTCTCGTTCACAGAAGTGCCTCCGGGGATATGGATGCCTGAAAACCATTCAAGAATTTTCTTTTTTCGCGGGCAGAGTGTTATTTGCAAAACTCCCATACCAGTGTGAGCTGCTGCATCTACTTACAGGCGTGTATGATAAAATGCCTTTTTTCTGATGTTCAATAGC
>JAILPF010000139.1 GCA_024699575.1 Acetatifactor sp.
TATAATTGATTTTGTAAGAACAATTTATTTTTTTGGGTTGTTACTGTTAGGCAGGCAAAACCAAATTTTACATCGGCGCATTTTTCTGCCCGCTTTGTAAGATTTGGTTTTTTTTATTGGATAAAGAGGATAAAAAGATAGGGGATAATATCATGGTAATCGATAAAATAATAAATAACAACGTTATATCCGCTTTCGATGAAAACGGAAAAGAAGTTGTTATCATGGGTCGTGGTATCGGTTTTAATCAAAAAGCCGGTATGACTCTCCCTTCTGAAAAAATTGAAAAGATTTTCCGCATCAAGAGTGAAAGCCTGAATGAGCAGTTTAAAGAGCTGCTTGCAAACATGCCATTGGAGCATGCACAGATTTCCAACGCTATTATTTCCTACGCCAAAACGACCTTCAAAATGAAATTAAGCCAATGTATTTACATTACGCTGACAGACCATATCAATTTTGCCATTGAACGGTTCCGTCAGAATATCCATCCGGAAAATGCCCTGCTTTGGGAAATTCGCCGTTTCTATAATCAGGAATACCGTGTCGGCACCTATGCTGTCCAGTTAATCAAAGAACGGCTTGGCATGGATATGGGAGAAGAAGAAGCAGGCTTTATCGCTTTGCATTTTATCAATGCAGAATACGATACTACCTTAAACAATGCTCTTATGATACCAAATCTTATCGAAGGCATTTTAAACATCGTAAAAGACGAATTTAATCTGGAATTCGATGAAAACTCCCTGCATTATGAGCGTTTTTTAACGCATTTGAAGTTCCTTTTACAAAGAGTTTACCGGCATGAGCTGCTTTCCGATGAGGAAATCGAGCTGGCAAATATGATGAAAAAAAAATATCCACAGGAATATGATTGCAGTCGTAAGATTATAAATTATATTGAGCAGCAAACGAAAACGAAAATTTCCGAAGAAGAAGCAATGTACTTGTCTATTCACATCCGCAGAGTGCGTATTGTGGACGATGACGAAGAATAGGAGTGACTTATACTATGTTCAACTTTTTTAAGTCGAAAAGCAACAAACACACATTAGCCTTACCTGCAAATGGTAAGGTAATTCCCCTTTCCGAAGTACCAGACCCGGCTTTTAGCGGCGGTGTTTTAGGAGATGGGGCAGCTGTAATTCCGGCAGATGGAAAAATCTATGCTCCTGCCGACAGCGAAGTAGCCATGGTTTTTGATACCCTGCATGCAATCAGTCTGCAGACAGAATATAATGCCGAGATTTTAATTCACGTTGGTCTGGATACGGTTTCTTTAAAAGGCGATCCTTTCACCGTTCATGTAAAAGCAGGTGACCACGTAAAAAAAGGCGACCTTTTAATCACTGCCGACTTAGGCAAAATCGAAGCTGCCGGCCTTAGCACTATCACACCGGTTATTATCTGTAACTCTTCGGACTTTGCTTCCGTAGAAATGAGTAGCGCTTCCCATACCGGGGACGACTTCTTAACATTGAAAGATAAATAATTTTATCCATACTTATGTATTTTATCCGGTTGTCTGCAAATCGGATTAAAATAGAAAGGGATTACAAAATTAAAATGAGAGTTCAAGAAGGAGGAATTTTGTATGAAATTTTTGCAGAAACTAGGAAAAGCCCTGATGCTGCCTGTAGCTACCCTGCCACTTTGCGGTATCTTAATGGGTATCGGTTATCTTCTCTGCCCGGCTACCATGCAGGGTGGTGATATTACCGGTTTTGTTCAGATGCTGGGTCTCTTTTTAGTAAAGGCCGGCGGTGCTTTAATTGATAACATGGCTCTTTTGTTTGTTATCGGTGTTGGTGTTGGTATGTCTGAAGACAACGATGGTGTTGGTGGTTTAGCTGCTTTAGTTTCCTGGCTGACAATCACAACCTTGCTTTCTACAGGCTTTGTTACAACTATTATGCCATCTATCGCTGAAAACGAAAACTCTGTTATCGCATTCAACAAGATTGCAAACCCATTTATCGGTATCTTAGCCGGTGTTATCGGTGCAATGTGCTTTAACAAATTTAAGAACACCAAGTTACCTGACTGGCTGTCCTTCTTTAGTGGCAAGCGTAGCGTAGCTATTATTTCTGGTCTTCTTTCCATTATAGTTTCCGCTGTTTTACTGTTTGTATGGCCTCTTATCTTCGGTGTATTAGTTTCCGTAGGTAAAGGTATTGCTGGTATGGGCGTTGTTGGTGCCGGTTTATACGCTTTCTTAAACCGATTGTTAATCCCTACCGGTTTACATCACGCATTAAACAACGTATTCTGGTTTGATACCATCGGTCTTGGTGACCTTACCCATTTCTGGGCAGGTGAAACCTCTGCTGATGTAAACTGGAGTCTTGGTATGTATATGTCCGGTTTCTTCCCATGTATGATGTTTGGTATTCCGGGTGCTGCTTTAGCTATGATTCAGTGTGCAAAAGATAATAAGAAAAAGGTTGCTATCGGTTTAGTTGCTTCCGCAGCACTTTGTGCTTTTGTTTGTGGTGTTACCGAGCCTTTCGAGTTTGGTTTCATGTTCTTAGCACCTGCATTATATGTAATTTATGCAGCTTTATATGGTATTTTCACCATGATTACCGTAGCTCTTGGCTTCCGTGCCGGCTTCAGCTTCTCTGCCGGTGCAACTGACCTTCTTTTCTCAGCTTCTTTACCTGCTGCAGCAAAGACATGGTTAATCATTCCTCTTGGTATTGCCGCATTCGTTGTATTCTATGTAGTATTCCGTTTCGCAATTACCAAATGGGATTTAAAAACTCCTGGTCGTGAAGATGACGATGAAGAAGACGCAAAGGCAGTTTTAACTAATGATGATTATACAGAGGTTGCTCGTGTTATCTTAGAAGGTCTTGGTGGAAAAGACAACATTACCAGCATTGACAACTGCGTAACCAGACTGCGTCTGGAAGTAAAAGACTATACTTTAGTAAACGAAAAGAAAATCAAATCTGCCGATGTTGCAGGTGTTGTTCGCCCTGGCAAAACTTCCGTTCAGGTTATCGTAGGAACTAAAGTTCAGTTCGTAGCTGACGAATTCAAGAAATTATGTAAATAATATTGTTTCATCAATCCCTTTCATAGATATAGCAAAGAGCCCCCGGAATTTCATTTCCGGGGGTTCTTTCATGAAAAGCTTGCGTAAATTTCTATCCTCTGTTATGATACTGTCAAAACCAATTCCCCAACACAAAAGAAAAGAGGTTTTTCTATGTTAGAAGTATGTATTGATAGTGTTGCATCTGTAAGAGCCGCCATTGAAGGCGGAGCAAACCGTCTTGAGGTTTCCGGCAACTTAGTGATTGGCGGTACGACACCATCACCAGAGCTCTTCCGTCGCATCCGTGAAATAACGAACATCCCTCTACGCGTCCTTTTACGTCCACGTTTTGGTGATTTCTGCTATGATGAGGAGGAATTTCACATTCTTTGCCGCGAAGCTATGCTTTTTAAAGAACTTGGTGCAGACGGTATTGTCATTGGTATACTAAAGCCGGACGGCACCTTAAACCTCCCACAGATGAAAGAACTGATAAAAGCTGCCGATGATATGGATATTACCCTTCACCGCGCCTTTGATGTCTGCAAAGACCCGTATCGCACCATAGAAGAAGCCATTTCTCTTGGTATAGATACGATTCTTACTAGCGGTCAAAAAAACACAGCCTGGGAAGGCCGAGAGCTGCTTGCTGATTTACAGTCCAAATATGGAAACGAGATAGAACTGCTTGCCGGTGCCGGTATTCAAGCACAGACGATTAAAGAGCTTTATCCTATCACAAAGATTACTTCTTATCATATGTCCGGGAAGATTTCCAAAGAAAGTACCATGCAGTAT
>JAILPF010000186.1 GCA_024699575.1 Acetatifactor sp.
TACCAAGGGTAAATCCGGAGATTCTGTTTGAGAGGCTTTCCTATACGCATTTTACCAAGTTGATGTATATGGATGATCTTCAGAGAACCTTTTATGAATATGAAGCCATAAGAGGAACGTGGAGCATCAAGGAACTTGAACGCCAGATAAACAGCGAATATTATAAGCGCGTGGGTTGGAGCAATAAACCGGAGTTACTGTCAGCTATTACACAAGGTAAAGCGGAAAAGATGACTGCACAGGAAAGCATCCGCTCTCCGCATATCTTTGAATTTCTTGGTCTTGCTACAAAGGACGTTTGGGAAGAGTCGGATTTAGAGCAAGGTATTATCGATCATCTTGAAAAGTTTATTCTTGAGATGGGATTAGGATTTTGCTTTGAGGCTCGTCAGAAAAAGCTCCTTATAGATGATACATACTATAAGGTGGATCTTGTATTTTACCATAGAATATTAAAATGCCATGTATTGATTGAACTCAAAGCGAAGAAATTCGATTACTCTGACGCTGCCCAATTGAATATGTACATGGCATATTACAGAGAAAATATAATGATACCGGATGATAATCCACCGATTGGATTGTTGCTATGTACTGAGGTGGGTAAAGAAATGGCAGAGTATGTGACATCGTTTACTGATCCACAGTTGTTTATATCCAAATATCAATTACAGCTTCCACCGGAAGAAAAAATAAAGGAATTCCTAAAAAAGGAAAATCAGAAACAGTAAATTGAGGTACATGAATTCGTCCTTTGATAAATGATCATGATTTTTTGGTGAGCGGCACTTCTTCTGACCCTTTTTGACCAGGGAGCAGGTCGGCGATATACTGTTTAGTTTCGCCAGGATGTGCGGCCGCGTCACCGGTCATCGGTCGCCAGGTCACCATGTTACCGGGTTACTATGTCACCGGGTTCGGGTAACGATTACGAATGAAGCATGAATTCAGGTAGTAACATCATTTCAAATATAGCACATTTCATGAATGGTAACGCAGGAGGGCTTCCTGGATACGGATTGAATATGCAGACAGGGTTTGATAAATGGAGAGGTATGTAACCCGGAGGGAACGGCAGGAGTTAAGAGCGAAGAAGCGAAAGCGGATCATTATTGTCACGGCGATTATTGCGGTTCTGTGTTTGGCAGGAGTTGTTATCGTTCCGCTCGTAATAAGACATGTCGGCGTAACGCTATACAAAACGGATCAAGATGGTTCCGAGAGTATTGTTTGTTCAGATCCGGGGAGCATACCGGATTATTCCGGGAAGGATTATATTGTCCTGAATGGGGACAAGCCGGAGTTCAATGCCTGGGATCTGGAGAATGTCACGGGGGAGCATTACAGCGAGCTTGACGGTCTGGGCCGTTGTGGAGCGGCATATGCGATGCTTGACCGGACGATGATGGCTGAAGAAACCATGTTCTTTACAGGGTGACGCCGTATTTTAAAGGGAGCGAGCTCCTGGCGCGTGGCGTGGAAATGGAGGCGTATTCCGTAGAAGACGAAGGCCAGGGGGTCTGTTTCCATGTGTTTATATATAATGTTCAGCCCGGGGTTGTATTGGATTATTCTACGGGTGAGAGCAGGATTGAATAATGATACGGTCTTAGCTGGGTGAAATTGTTAAAAGAGGTGCCTTCCCTGGTTCCGGAACAAGGCTTTGTTTCAGCCATCTCTTGTGGTTGAATTCAGAAAATGCCTGACGCCTGAAATCATGGAGCAATGCAACGAGATCATCATCCAGACACTCGAGGAAGCTGAGCGAAAGAATAAGGAATCTGTTCCAAAGAAACGCGACAGGAAGCCTGCTGAAGGTAAGCGTCAAATAATCTGTGTATAGATAATGAGAACGGGCAAGTGATATCCTTAAAGATTGACTTTAAGCATATCGCCTGCCCGTTTTCTGCACAGCGATACTTGGATTACTGCAAAAACCTGGCCAAGTTTTCAAAGTACTGTGAAAAGAAATATCACCTACTTCTAAAACTTGGCCAACTTTTTGAAGTTTTTATAGTATCGCACGCCAAGTGCCCGGCACTGCCGGCTACATGGCATTCTTTATGCTGTTTCCAGCAGCTTATCTCTTTTTTTAGGTGTTCTGGGTTTTTTATTCCCCGGTGGAATTCCCGGCGAGATTGCATGCTTTCTCTGTTCGTTTTCATAAGAACGGTAGGTTTTTGACCATGGCATCATATCATCCGTATTACATGGATGACCATAAAAGACTTTCTTCGCCATGTTTTCCATCAAATATTTAAGGTAATAATACGGAAGGGCTCCATTTGCCTTTGCTGTCTCTATCAGGCTGATCAAGGTCATCGTAGCCCTTGCACCTCTTTCTGAATAGCTGAAAAGACTGCTCTTTCTATGGCAGGCTATGGATTTTACGGCCCTTTCTGCGGTTTATGCGAATGTTCGCATAAGCTGCAGAACGCAGTATCCGTCCTTATGCCGTTGGACGCGGGAACTGGAAGTTCAACTTTTCAAAAGAGGGGGCTGAAGCAAATGTCATTGCTTATACTTTGGTCGAAACTGCAAAGGCAAACAGTGCCCACCCTTATTATTATCTAAAATATTTGTTGGAG
>JAILPF010000250.1 GCA_024699575.1 Acetatifactor sp.
TTAAAGGAGAACAGCTTTACCATAACCGTCACCTTATCTGTTCCGTTTAACACCAGATAAGGAAGCAGGAAGTCAGACCATGCAGCGGTCACTGCAAAAATCGCAACAACCATGATAATCGGTTTGGAAAGCGGCAGCATAATGTCTGTAAACACCTGAAGCACGCCACACCCGTCCAGTTTGGCAGCTTCCAGAAGTTCCTTGGGAATCTCCTCAAAAAACTGTTTGAACAGCACCACCCAGAATGCATTTGCTCCAAATGCAAACCAAAGAGGGATAAAACTTTTGTTTAGTCCAATCAGGTTAATGTTTCTAAACAAGGCCACGATACTGGTAACACCCGGAATCATCAGACTCCACATGATTAATCCCAATGCAAACTTGTATCCCTTAGGCTTCAGTACGCCCAGTCCATATGCCAAGAGTCCGTTAAAAATAATTGCACAAACCGTGCTTCCCAAAATGGAAATCAGAGAGTTTCTGTAATATTTCGTGAACTTAAAAGCCTTCCAGGTTTCAGCCATTCTGCTCCATTCAAAACTTTCCGGGAAGATAGTTACATTCCTCGTAAATTCTTTGATATCCTTAAAGCTTGCCAGAAACACCCATAATGCCGGAAACAGCGCCACACATACCATGAAAATGCAAATCACCATAATCAATACAGCCAAAATCTTCACTTTACCGGAACGGATATCATATCCACGGATGACACCGTCTTTTTTATCGTTATACTTTTCAAAAAACATATCCGCTCACCTCCTATGCCTCTTCTTTTTTGGCAGTTGCTTTCATGTAAATGCCGCTCAAAATCACCAGAATGATACATACAAGTACCGATAACGCTGCCGCCTTGCCTACATTGTAATCACGGTAACCGTAGCGATACATCAACATCATCAGGGAAATACTTGCATTATTGGGACCACCGTTTTTGAAAATCATGGGCTCATACATAATCTGGAACACGGAGATAATCTGTAAAATCAGCATTGTCTTGGCAATTCCCACGATACTCGGCACCGTGATGTGGCAGATTCTCTGCCAGATTCCCGCGCCGTCAATGGTGGCTGCCTCATACAAATCCGGGCTGATGCTGCTGATATTAGCCATGTAAATCAAAGCGGTGGAACCTGCACTTTTCCAGGTCAGCGTGATGATGATGAGGGGAATCGTCCAGTGCGGATCGTTCAGCCACTCATACGGTCCCATCCCAAGCTTTCCGGCCAGAATATTCAGCACACCTGTCGGACCGGGCATAAAGAAATAGCTCCAAATCCAGATAGTTGCAAGCGTCGGCATAATGTTGGGAAAATAAACTGCCATACGGAAAAATCCCTTTAGATGTACTGTCTCTGTAATCAGCACACCGATAATCATCGGGACAAAGAATCCAATTAACAGGGAATATAACGTATAGCTAAAGGTATTTTTAAAGGAAGCCATAAAATCCACATCTTGGATTACCTGTACATAATTCTTTAATCCTGTGAATGCCACCGTCTCATACATCTTAGTGGAATAAAATGATAATCTGATATTTTCAAGTAACGGCTCCCATACAAAAAAAGCAAACAAAACGAGTGACGGCAGCATCACAAGCCATCCCAGCAAATCTCTCTTACGCCACTTTTCCTTCGGTTTTCTTGCTGTTTTCACGGTCACACACCTCCTAATTCGTTCTGCTTTGTTTTGTCTCCTTTTTTCACAGGGGAACATTCTTTTTCATGAAGCATACCGGGGTAGGAAATAAGCCCCGGTATGCCTGGTTTTAATTATTCAGCAAATACTGTATCCAGAATCGTCTGATAGTTCTCATCAGCCTGTTTCATCAAAGCTGCTACATCTGCGTTCTTATCAGTCAAAACTGCCTGAAGAACTTTGGTCAGCTCCTTGTACATATCCTGAGTAGAACCGGGCTCCTCGAGGTGAAGTCCTTCGGAAGCTGCTGCATCAAAGTAAGACTGGAACATCTTAGGATCAACGTTGCTGAACTCTTCAACAACTGCTGCTTCAGCATCCAGAACATCCTGGTCAACCCAGCAAGGGAATCTCTTAAGTACAGGAACTCCATTGTCAACATTGCTCTGAGCGCCGGCCTTCATACCTGCGATAGATGCTTCTGTTGCAACAGGTGCTTTACCCATAACTTCCAGATAGTCGAGTGCTGCATTGATCTGTGCAGGTGTTGCATCCTTGGAGAAGAAGTAAGGAGTACCACCATACAGGGAGAACTGTCCGGCAGGGCCTGCAGGTACCGGGCACATAGCCAGTTTATCTACAGGAAGTCCATTTACCTGAGTAGGCTGAGCCACTGCATCGTTTGCGCCGATATACATAGCTGCATTACCTGTACCAAGCTGTGTAAATCCGGTTCCCCAGTCTTCGGAAAGAGGGTCAGCAGTAAGTACGTCATAATCCCACTTCAAGGATTTTACAAATTCCATTGCTGCAATTGCTTCGGGTGAATCAAGGTCAGATGTAAAGGTTCCGTCGCCGTTATCAACACAAAGAGTTGCACCAAATCCCCAGGCGATATTGGAGAAATGCCAGCCGCCTGCTTCATTCTTTGCCAAGAGGCACAGGCCTGCAGCACCGGTTTTCTCCTTGATAGTCTTAGCTGTCTCTGCAAGTTCATCCCATGTCTTAGGATAGATTGGATATCCATCTGCATCTACCAGACCTGTTTCCTCGAACAACTCCACATTGAGCATCATACCAAGTGCATAACCGTCACGAGGAATACCGTATACTCTTCCGTTTTTATCGGAAAGCAATGATTTAATGGAGGGATTCATTGCATCCAACCAGCCGCGGGCTTCCAGTTCATCTGTAATATCAGCGATAGCACCCTGAGCAATCAGCTTAGCAGGCTCGGTAAACCAGGATTCAAAGATGGTAGGGCAGTTGCCCGATTCTACCAACGGCATGAAAGTATCGGTCGCATATTTATAATATGCAGGTTCGCATGTAACATTGGGATGAAGCTCCTTCATAGTAGCCACATATCCCTCATGTACAGCGATATCATCTACCAGAGTATCCTCCGGCCAGATACCAAGTGTAATAGTAACCTCTTCTGCTTCCTCAGCAGCTTCTGTGCTTGCAGAATCAGATGTAGCTGTCTCCTCGGATGTAACCTCTTCTTTTTCAGTTGTCTCCGCAGGGGCTTCCGTGTTGCTTGCTGACTCACTGCCACAGGCGGTAAACATTGCTGTAACCATTGCTGTGCAAAGAATCATACTCATCAATTTCTTTTTCATTGTAACTCTCCCTTCTTGAATTTAATAAATATAGTTTAACGTTAAACCTATTCACTGTTAACCCAAAATCCTCTCTTCTCCCGGAAAAAATTTATAATTATCCGAAAACGCTGATGTTTACAGGCTTTCCATCCATATCAGCAAAGCGTTTCAGGTCAGTTGCGTTTAGGTTTGTTCGTTTAACGTTAAACCAATAATATCATACACAGTTTTCATTGTCAATAAATCCAAACTACACAGTTTTACCAAACTTCTCCCCATCCATTTTCGACTTTTTCGTTTCTATTTTGTGCGTTTTTCACAATGAACCCAAGTTTTGCAAAACCAAACCTGTAAACCAGTCCCTCATTTGACCTTTCTTGTCTTTTTTATGCACACTCTTGCCATTTTGCCCCGTCGCCTTGTTTTTTAAAAAAAAGCTTGCTACACTCTCATTATAAAATTCATTCGGTAAATAATTATGTATATATGCACAAGAAAGGATTGGTATTTAATATGAAAATTGTTGTTGCAGAAGATTATAATCAAATGAGCCGCATGGCTGCAAATCTGATTTCTGCTCAGGTAATTATGAAGCCCAACTGCGTATTGGGTCTTGCGACAGGTTCCACTCCCATTGGAATGTACAATCAGTTGATTGAATGGTATAAAAAAGGTGATATCGATTTTTCACAGGTAACCTCCATCAATCTGGATGAATATAGAGGACTTGCTCCCGACAACGATCAGAGCTATCGTTACTTTATGGATACCCATTTCTTTAACCATATAAATATTGATAAGAAACGCACGCATGTGCCTGACGGTCTGGAGCCGGATGCCAACAAGGTATGCCGTGATTACAATAAAATCATCACAGACTGCGGTGGCATCGATTTGCAGCTTCTGGGAATCGGTATAAACGGTCACATCGGCTTTAACGAGCCCGGCACCGCTTTTGAAAAAGAGACTCATGTAGTAGATTTGGCAGAGAGTACCATCCGTGCCAACTCTCGTTTCTTTGCATCTCTTGACGAAGTACCTAAGCAGGCATACACTATGGGTATCAAAACAATCATGCAGGCAAAGAAAATTCTTGTTGTTGCCAACGGCAAGGAGAAAGCTCAGGCAATTAAGGATGCTTTCTTTGGACCTATTCTTCCCAAGGTTCCCGGCTCTGTGCTCCAGTTGCATAACGACGTAACCTTGATTGGTGACAAAGAAGCTCTTTCTTTGATTCTGGATGAAATTGAATAGAAAACGGAGTGCATCATCATGATTATCAAAAATGGTTTGGTTTTTACTGAGGATGGCACATTTGAACCTCGTACCGTTCTCACAAAGGACGATGAAATTCTATATGTTTCCGTAGACGGAAAAGGGGAAGCTTCCAATGTATTTGATGCAACCGGGTGTTTCGTTCTGCCCGGCTTGACAGATATTCATTTTCACGGCTGTGCCGGTCATGACTTCTGTGATGGGACGAAAGAAGCTTTTGATGCTATCGCATCCTATGAGCTGACACAGGGTGTCACATCCATCTGCCCGGCGACTATGACTTTGTCTGCAGAGCGTTTGACAGAAATCTGCGAAAGTGCCGCAGACTATCATGTTGCACAGCTGAATAACACAGCTAAAACAGACACCGCTGAATTGGTCGGCATTCACATGGAAGGTCCTTTCATCAATGTCAACAAAAAAGGGGCTCAGAATGCCGCTTATGTACAGGCTCCTTCGGCGGATAAAATAAGAGGCTGGCAGCAAGCTTCCGGTGGTCTGGTACGATTGATTTCTCTTGCTCCCGAGGTTGATGGAGCAATTGATTGTATTAAGGAATGTGCCGGAGAATTCCGTTTCTCCATTGCTCATACGGAAGCCGATTACGATACTGCATGCAAGGCATTTGAAGCCGGTGCGGACCATGTCACCCACCTCTATAATGCCATGCCGCCTTTCACACACCGGGCTCCCGGCGTAATTGGTGCCGCCTCTGATGCAGAGGAAAGCTTCGTTGAGTTAATTTGCGACGGTGTACACATTGCCCCCAGCGTCGTCAGAGCTACCTTCAAGCTCTTCGGCGATGATAGAGTCGTTTTAATCAGCGACAGTATGGAAGCGTGTGGAATGCCTGACGGCACTTACTCTCTTGGCGGACTTGAGGTACACGTGACCGGTAATCGTGCGACCCTGGCAGACGGAACCATTGCCGGCAGCGCAACCCCACTTTATAAATGTTTGCTCACAGCCGTTTCCATGGGAATCCCGCTGGAAAGCGCAGTTAAGGCAGCGACCATCAATCCCTGCCGTTCCATTGGAATCGACCATAAATACGGCAGCATCGCCCCCAACAAGAAAGCTCATTTCCTGATTCTGGATCAGAAGGATTTATCTATCAAGGCTGTGATCAAAGGGCAGGAATGTTATAGACACTAATATTAACCATTCTAAAAAAAGTCTCAAGACCTCATCTATCCAATGAGTTCATGAGACTTTTTCTTATGATATTATATTCTTGCTAAAAGCTCTGCCGGAGTAAATGCAGTCACTTTACTCTTCGAGAAATCTCGAACATTCCTTGTAACAATGTAATCCGCGTGAATTTGCTCAGCAATTCTCTTTTCTCATAATATACATCATATTTGCAAATGACAATGTCGTAATATATCCTTGCGCTTGATTTGTCTCACACAGTTTCCAAACCACAGATGAATCCTTGACAAATTCCTGTCGGTTCATTAAAACATCAAGGTCTCCTCGCTAATTCCAAATCCATTGTGTAATACACAGTTAGACTTCCACCATGATTTTGAATCACGGAGTAAATTTCATCGAAAAGCTTTTTCCTGGTCTGCACCTCCAGCTTCATATGATCCGGATAAGTCCGCAGCAAAGCCATATATTCGTCAGCAGTAAAATCTTTTTGTGCCGAATAGATGTCGTATCGGATATCATAAAATCCATACTTGTCTGCTAACGCCGCTGTTTTCTTTGCATCATCCAAACTAAATTCTTTTGGACGCTGTCTATGAGGAAAGTACTTGGAATAAATGCCTTGAATCTCTTCTGCCATCGCTGCCCGGCCTTTATCCGCTCCTGCATGATAGGCAAATCTGGCAAATGTACCGCCGGGTTTTAACAGTTGAAATACTCTTTTATATCCATATTCCTCAGGAATCCAGTGAAATGCGGTTGCCGCATATATCAGGTCGAAGGACTTCTCTTGACCTCCAAACTCCTGCAATGTCTGATTTTCCAGCGTAAAATTAGCATAATTCACAAACCTTTGTCTGGCAAAATCAGCCAGCTGTTTCCCCGGCTCTATCCCTGTAAGGCAACATCCTGTATCCAGTACAGGTCCGGTAGCTTTTCCTGTTCCCATCCCAATTTCAAGCACTATACTATTTGAATCAATCGGTTGATAACATAAAATATCTTTGTAGATTTCCTTGACATACATGGGGCGACTCTTGTCATAATCTATCGTTGCATCATCAAATGTTGTTTCAAATGCTGTCATATCAGTTCCTCCATTGTGTCTGAAAAAAATCCCACTGTACTGCCTTAGTACACTGGGACTTTCCACATACATGATAACATCAGCATTGACGATGATTGCCTCTGCTATGCCATCATAATTTCATAAATTGCACCGTACAAATCCGGCTGCAAATCCATCTTTTTCAATTCTTTCTGAATCTCTTCCACCGTTTTGTGTTCCTCGAACAGACGGAAAATGTCTTTCTTTAATCCGAATCCCATCTCTGCCTGATTCAAGAAATCAAATACCAGCTGTTTTACATCGTTTTGCTTTCTTGCGCTGTCGGATGGCAGGGTGACTATAATATCCTCTGTTACGTTGCACTCTTCCATCGTAAGCTTCAGGATTTTGCGATTCAAATCATATACCCAGGTAACAGGAATCTCTTTTCCCTGTGCACATGCTACCACCTCTTGCGGTTTCTCCGTACACAGTCCATGGAATTCCACGCAGTAGTTTCTCAGATTTGGAATCAAACCGGTATTACCCTTTGCAGCCGCAATTTTAAAGCTCTTCTTTGCCCAATCCAGCGAAAGCTCAGTAAATACCGCTTCACCCTTCTGATAATTCATACTCTCATTGTCATCTTCATACAATGTAAACGCACCATCAGCTCCGGCATATACGCGCAATGTAATATCCGTCGGGTTCTGTATGATCTCTTTTGTGTCAATCCTGTCTGTCATGGGGATAATGCTTCCCTGACGTACAAACACAGGCATCGTCTCTATTCCGCGGTAGATATCCAGCATTCTTCCTCCGCTGTATACCATATCTGTGAAGAAATCATAGTATGTTCCCTCGGGCAACCAGGTAGCCACCTTCGCCTTATTGATTCCCTCAATTCGCTTCGTGGTAATCGGATTCACAATGAGCTCTGAACCGAAATAATATTCATTGGGAACTTTGCGGAAATCGTCCGTCCATGAATTTCTGTAATACATAGGCTGGACAATCGGTTCATCATCCTTGTACGCTCTGTAATTCATCGTATACAGATAAGGCATCAGGCGGTGTCTCAGTCTCAGAAAATCTTTCATAACCTCCTGAATTTCCTTCTTAAATCTCCAGGGTTCCTTGCCGTTGAACTCATTTTTCTCGGAATGCAGTCTCATAATCGGTGAAAATACACCGTACTGATACCATCTGCCCTCCAGCTCGTCATCCTTATACCCTCTTGTATGTCCTCCGATATCATGGCTCCACCATCCGTATCCGATATTGGATGCGGTGGAGGTAAAGTACGGCTGGAATTGTAAAGATTCCCAGGTAATTACCGTATCACCGGAAAATCCAATCGGATATCTGTGGGAACCCGGTCCGGCATATCTTGAGAAGGTAAGCGGTCTCTTATTATCTCTTCCACTGTCGAGATAGTGAAAATGATTCAAAATCCACAGAGGATCCAGACCATCCATCTTGGTCTTGGTGCCCTGCTGCCAGTCAATCCACCAGAAATCTACACCCATCTCTTCCTGTGGATGGCAGACACAATCCAGATAACTTTCGATGAATTTCGGATTGGTCGCATCGAATTCCACCGGTTCCTCTTTTTCAATGTCCACGCCCATACGCTCTGCAATGGGTTTATAGCACTCTTCGAATCCGCGAATTCCGTCCGCCGGGTGGAGGTTTAAGGTAGTGCGCATTCCTCTGTCATGCAACCATTTTAAGAAGCCTTCCGGATCCGGGAACAATTCTCTGTTCCAGGTAAATCCGGTCCAGCCGCCACCGTACTTCGGATCGATATCTACCAGATGCCAATCCATATCGATTACAGCCACAGAAAACGGAATATTCTCCGCTTCAAAACGATTCATCAGTGCCTTGTATCTTTCTTCTGAATATTCATAATATCTGCTCCACCAGTTTCCAAGCGCGAAACGTGGAAGCATCGGGGTCTTACCCGTCAATTTATAAAAATCTTTCAGGCATCCGAGGAAATCACTTCCATATCCAAAAAAGTAAATATCCTCCTCCTGATGTTGCCTAAGCGCAACCCAGCCGTCTTCCATAATTGTAAGAGAATGGGAATCATCCAATACGCCCCATCCCTCCAGAGACATCAAACCATCACTGATTTTACAGCTTCCCTCCACATCATCAAGAGTCCTGATGGTTCCAAACAGATTGCCGCCTTCTGCACCGCTCTTTCCGTAGTGCCATTTTCCGGTCTTACCGGTCTTATCATCCGTGACCTCAATGGTCAGGCCTTTCTTGGAAAATGCCTTTCCATCATAGGCAAGCTTCAAATATTTCGTCGTAACAGAAAGTCCCTTTTCTGTCTTTTCCGACGTAAATTCCGGCACGGAGAAATTACGATTTAACACAGTCTGCGTAGAATGGTTCTCGAATACTCCTTCCTTACTGTACTCCAATCTGAGGAGCCTGTCCGTGAGCACTGTGATTCGATAGTTGCCATCCTGTACAATTGCGGCATCATCTGCTAACGGGAATGTGGTGATGTTCAATGATTCTTTCATGGTTACAAGCCTTTCAATTATTTCGTTTTTTTATTCCTTCACAGAACCGATTACAATACCGGTGATAAAATATTTCTGCAGGAACGGATAAATCAGCATGAGCGGAACCACTGACACCACAATTTTAGCCGCGTTCAGGTTCTGTTCGGAAACCTTGGCTGCTCTCATAATATCGTCCGCTGTTCCATGCTTGACAATTTCTTCCATATTGATTGTAAGACTTTGGATGTAAGTCATCAAGGGGTAATTTTGTATCCTTGTTATGTAAATTAATCCACTGTAAAAGTCATTCCAGCTTCCCACGATACTAAACAGGGAAACGGTTGCAAGAACCGGTACCGAGCAGGGAAGATAGACTCTTAGCAGAACCTGCATGGGGTTCGCACCATCCAAAACCGCCGCTTCCTCCAGAGACTTCGGAATCCCCAAAAAGAAGTTCATGAGCAAAATGACATTAAAAATCGGTACCGCACCGGGCAGAACAAGTGCCCAGATCGTATTCAATAAATGATATTTTTTAATTGCTAAGAAGGTGGGAATCATACCACCATTAAACAGCATTGCAAAAATCAGAATATTCATGTAGATATCTCTGCCTTTAAACTGCTGCTTATTTTTCGTTAAAGGATAAGCCATGCTTACCGTAAGGACTGTGTTAAAAAGGATAGCCAGCACAACCCTCATAATAGAAATTCCAAAGGAACGCCAGTACTGTTTGTCTGTCAAAATCTCCTCATAAGCAACCGTATTGAATCCGATTGGAATGAAAGAAACCATGTTGCCTTCCACTGCCGAAGCCTTGGAAAAGGAGATTGCCACGATATACCACAAGGGCAAAAGACAGCAAAGGCCCAGCAAAATTACGATTATATATATCAAAGCATAACCGCTTTTACTAATCACTTTTTTTCGATTCATCTTTTTACCCTTTCTAGAATATCTTACTGTCGGTATATCGTTTTGCCAAGCCGTTGGCGATCATCATCAAAACAAATGCAATCACTGATTTCATCAGACCGATTGCCGTTGCAAAGCTATACTGCATTGCCGTGATACCTGCACGATAGACATAGGTATCGATAATATCTCCCGTCTCATATACGGGTGTGGTGTAAAGGTTATAAACCTGATCAAATCCTGCATTTAAGATTCCGCCAAGGTTCATGGCAAACATCAGGATGATAACGGAGCGCATACCCGGGAGTGTCACATGGAAAACACGTTCCCACCAGTTGGCACCATCAATTTTGGCGGCCTCATGAAGGCCGGGGTCGATGGCAGTTAACGCTGCCAAATAAACAACCGAGTTATATCCGAATTCCTTCCACACATCACTTCCTATCAGAAGGGGTTGGAAAAAGGAATTGCTTCCCAGGAAATTGATTCCGGTACCTAAAATAGCATTTACAAACCCGTCCAGACGGAACAGGTTCTTGATTGCTGTTGCCAGAATAACCCAAGATAAGAAGTGAGGCAAATACACAATTGTCTGCACAGACTTCTTCAACCATGCATGTCTTATTTCATTCAGCAGAATAGAAAAAATAATTGCCATCAGTGTTCCGAGCAGAATCTTACCAACAGCGATTACAAGGGTGTTTCTGAAAATATTAAAGCCGTCCGGGATCTGAAACAAATATTTATAATGTTTCAGACCCACGAACTTAGAGCCCAGGAAACCTTTGCCCGGCTTGTAATCCTCAAATGCCATGATGATACCGAACATGGGGATAATGTTAAATAATAACACAAATACCATGCCCGGCAGCATCATGCTGTGGTAGAACACTTCTGAAGCAATATTCTTATTTTTTTGTTTATTCTTAATCATATTGCTTTCACCTATTGCTTTACCTTATTTGTTTGCGTAGTACTCTTCCATCTCAGCGATGATATCGGAACCACCGTAAGACATCCACTCGTCTTTGTAGGTCTCGAAGTAGTCAATAGGCTCTTCACCGGTAATAATCTTGATGTAAGCCTTTGCCTCTACAGTATCCAAAGCACCCTTCTTCTGCTCCATCTCATCCAATGTAGGAGGATAGAGAGGAGAAATCCAGTTCATGTTGTTGTTCTTCTCAACTGCGCCGATTGCTGCGCCAAGACCTGTGATACGGGAATTGTAGAAGGACCATCCTGTACGGGTCTCTTCTGTTACATTCTCAGGATCCTTTAAGTATTCCATCATAATGCTGGAGCTGTTCTTGTTTTCTGCAGTGGAAGTCTGGTCTGGAGTGATTTCACCCTTTAAAACTGCCTGATGCTCTGTGTAGTATACTTCCTTGGTGTTGGAAGGCAGACATTCAATCTGAACAGGCTTTGTAAAGTTATCGCCGCCATTCATAACAAACTGCATTACTTCAGGTGCAGTCTCCATGGTTGCGTTTGCAAGTTCATCAAAGATTACGTTCTGAATCTTAACTGCAGCTTCGGGATGCTCATAGCCTTTTCTCACTACGATAAAGTGATTGGTAGGATTCTCATGAGCTGCTGTGATTTTGCCGTTTACATCAAGAATAGCGTATGCAGCATATTCTGCTTCAGGGTTAGCATCCTTAACATGGGAGAATCTCCAGTCAGGCATATGCCATGCGCCGAAAGCGATACCACATTTATTCTCAATCAGAAGAGAAGTAACATCACCGTATGTTCTGGTTCCGAACTGAGGATCAAGGAGACCTTCCTCAAACCATCTGTTCATGGTTTCCCATGCCTTCTTGTTAGCGTCGGAAAGAGTGGACCATGTGATGGTTCCATCACCATTGTCAAGCCACTTTCCAACCGTTCCGCCATATGCGTTTACAATCCACTCAGCATCGCCGGGGCCTTCACTCATAGCAATACCGATAGTACCCTGTCCGGAAGGATCTTTCTCAACAAATTCTTTTGCGATTCTCTCAACATCCTCAACAGTTACGCACAGATCTCCATCCTCATCCGGATTGAGTCCAAGCTTATCCAGCCAGTCTTTTCTGAACCATACAAGAGTAGGTACACCATTGTCTGCGTTGGTTCCGGGAAGTGCCATCAGCTTGCCGCCAAAGGTGGCCATATCCAGGCAACGTCCGTCAAAGGAATCATATACATTATGTTTGATATAGTCACTTGCATATTTGTCAAATGCATCTGTCAAATCCTCAATGAGGTCGCTCTCTACCAGGTCAACCAAAGTATCATAGCTGGTAACGGTGAACAATTCAGGAACATCTCCTGATGCTGCTGCCAGAGCGATTGCATTTCTGTAGTCATCATCACCTGCTTCAATCTCATCTGTGAAAGTGATGTTTAATTTCTCTTTTACATATCTGGTATATGGATTGTCCTCCAGAGTATCTCCGGGAAGCAGTGTGGATACGGTATGCTGGGAAGCAAGACGTCCGATATGGATGTTCAATTCCTCCTCGTAAGGCTCGAATCCGATATTGGAAGCTGTAGCCTCGCCATCTGCTGTATCAGTTGCAGCTTCAC
Source organism: Acetatifactor sp. (assembly GCA_024699575.1). GTDB lineage: Bacteria > Bacillota > Clostridia > Lachnospirales > Lachnospiraceae > Acetatifactor. Next base: position 12,732 of record JAILPF010000250.1, read on the forward strand.
TGCCGCCTGATGCAGGTGTCTCACTCTGCTTAATTTCTGCATCTGCAGAATCTGTTGCCTGCCCGCCACATGCTGTCAAAGACAGTACACTGGCAGTTACAAGTAAATAAGACAAAAACTTTTTCCCTCTTAACATAGTAACCTCCTAAATAAATTTTTCATGTCCCCATTAGCTAATGTCTCAACATCCTTATACTATCATTCTTAAATGAGCACTGTACATATTAATAATTTTGCTTTTATATAAGAATTTTGAGTTATTTTTTTCAGGCAATGTACTTCATTTTTTTATTTGTTATAATGTAGCTACATTGATTTTAGGTACTTTGGGAGGGACTTGGGACATGTCATATAATATGTTGATTGCTGAAGATGAACGTAACGAATATGAACTGGTACTATACTTATTGGATAAATTGAACTTAACAAATACCTTTCAGATTTTTCATGCTGCAAACGGCAAACAGGCAATGCAGATTTTGTCCGAGGCGCCCATCGATGTGCTGCTTACCGATATCGAAATGCCTTTCGTCAACGGACTGGAGCTGGCGCAGAAGTCCAGAGAGTGCAATCAGGATATGCCCATCATCTTTTTCTCCTGCTATGACAATTTTTCTTATGCCAAGACAGCACTTTCCGTTGGTGCCTGCAATTATATGTTAAAACCCTTGGACCCACACGAATTTGAGAAGACCATGTCTGATACCATCACCCTGTTAAGGCAGAATGAGACCGACAAAAAACAGCAATTGAACAACAGGGAGACTCTGCAAAATCATTATCTCTACCTGAAGTTAAACGGCATGCCCATGCCGGGTGAGGCATTTTTCCAGTCCTCCCTAAATCTCTCTTTCATCAAAGAATACAAACAGCTTCTTCTGATAAATTTTGATCAGCCTTTCTTTGACTGCGACAATCTGACTACCGACGACCTGGTGGAACAGATGCACCGTTTTTTCCCCGGTGACTTTGACTACTTAAACATTGACTCCACCCAATCTGTGCTACTGTTCAAACAGGTCTTTTCCAACGAGAAGCAGTTGTCAGAGATGTGCAACACTTTTGCCAACTATGTATCACTGCATCATCACCAGACCTGCTACATTGCAGTCAGCTGTCCCATCGCGGAAAACTATGGCTTGGCGGACGCTTACGAGGATGCCTTGAACCTGTTGGAAAGCCGTCTCTTTACCCCCGGTAAAACCCTCTTTTTTAAGGAATGTGCCGGTACTGAAACGGTGAAAAACCCAGAAGAGCTCTCCGGACTTTTACAGCGTATTGAATCGGA
>JAILPF010000262.1 GCA_024699575.1 Acetatifactor sp.
TCCACATAATAGTCGCCCGCATCCACATCACCGATATAGATGAGTCCATCCTGATCCAGATCCTTATACCTGCCCAAGCCCTCCACCTGGACATAGAAGCTCTCTCCACTCACCGGATTACCCTCCATGTCCACAATCTGGACCCTAAGGTCCTTCTCCACAGAGGTCATCACCAAAGACAATCTGTTTGCGTTCTCTTTGGCAGCCTGCAGTACAGGATTAACTTCCTCATCAAAGAAAGTAGAATCCTTCAAAAAACCCTTCAGGTCATCTCCAATCTGTCCATTGGCATTGTGCGATTCCTCGGGTTGCTCTTTTTCCTGCTTCATCGCTGATGTTGCCTGCAAAGTTCCGGCATCTGTCCGTTTCTCATTGGCATAGGCCACCAGAATCAAGACAAGCAACATCACCGACATTGAAGCCACTATCGCCATTCTGCGCAGTTTAGAGTCCATTTGCTACCTCTACTAAATATTTACCGTAATTGGTCTTCATCAAAGGCTCTGCCAGCTTTAACAGCTGATCTCTGTCAATAAACCCACGTTTAAACGCAATCTCCTCAATGCAGGAAATATATAATCCCTGTCTCTTCTGGAAAGCAGCCACAAAATCGGCAGCATCCAGCAGCGCATCATGATTTCCCGTATCCAGCCATGCAAAACCGCGTCCCAGAGTCTCCACCTGCAGAGTTCCGCGATGCAGATATTCATTATTTACGCTGGTAATCTCTATTTCCCCTCTTGCAGAAGGTTTTACATTCTTGGCAATATCCACTACATCATTGTCGTAGAAATACAGTCCCGGAACCGCATAATTGCTCTTGGGATGTTCCGGCTTTTCCTCGATGGACAAGGCCTTCCCATTCTCATCAAACTCCACCACTCCGTACTCTCTGGGGTCACGCACATAATAGCCGAAAATAGTCGCTCCCTCTTCTCTGAAAGCTGCCTGTTTCAAAACCTTGGAGAAACTCTGCCCATAAAAAATGTTATCTCCCAATACCAGTGCAACCCTATCGTTTCCAATAAATTTTTCACCGATGATAAATGCATCGGCAAGGCCTCTGGGGTAATCCTGAACTGCGTAGGAAATCTCCATGCCCAGCTGATGTCCGTCCCCCAGTAGTTCTTCAAAAACAGGCAAATCTCTTGGAGTGGAAATAATCAGGATTTCCCGGATTCCGGCAAGCATCAAAGTAGAGAGCGGATAGTAAATCATAGGCTTGTCATAAACCGGCATAATCTGCTTGGAAATTGCTTTTGTCAACGGATAAAGTCTTGTGCCGGACCCCCCGGCAAGAATGATACCTTTCATAATTGTCACCTCATTTTTCTTCTTAATAAAACGCACCAAAGGGATTCCCGCAGAATTCACCCTCTGCGGCAATCCCTTGTCCGGCTTATTCGTTTTTACTTCTCATACATTTCGTTGTAATATTTCTGATAGTCACCGCTTGTGACATTCTTCATCCAATCCTCATGTTCAAAGAACCACTGAATCGTCTTTTTAATGCCTTCCTTAAACATTGTCTCAGGGAACCAGCCGATTTCTGCCTTAATCTTATCCGGAGCGATAGCATATCTTCTGTCATGACCCTTTCTATCCTCCACATAGGTGATGAGATCTGTGCTCACCAACGCTTTTCTCGGATCATCATCTGCCAGCATTTCCTGCAAAGTTTCAATGATGATATGGATAATTTCGATATTCTGTTTCTCGTTGTGTCCGCCTACGTTATAGGTTTCAAACAGTCTTCCCTGTTCCTGCACCATATCGATTGCCTTTGCATGGTCTTCCACAAACAACCAGTCACGTACATTCTTGCCGTCTCCGTATACCGGAAGCTTTTTCCCCTGCAATGCATTATTGATAATCAAAGGAATCAGCTTCTCCGGGAACTGATAAGGTCCATAGTTATTGGAGCAGTTGGTAATATTTGCAGGGAACTTATAGGTGTCCATATAAGCCTTCACAAGCATGTCCGAGCTTGCTTTACTTGCGGAATATGGACTGTGCGGATCATAAGGTGTGGTCTCATAGAAAAATGCATTTTCATCATCAGGAAGAGAACCATAAACCTCATCTGTAGATACGTGGAGGAATTTCTTGCCCTCCTTGAAGCTGCCGTCCGGTAGCTCCCATGCTGCCTTCGCGCAATTGAGCATTACCGCAGTACCAAGCACATTGGTCTGTACAAATACTTCCGGATTCCGGATACTTCTGTCCACATGGCTCTCCGCAGCAAAATGTACGACTCTGTCGATGTCATTCTCGGCAAAAATCCTGCTGATGGCTTCCTTATCGCAGATGTCCGCCTTTACAAAAGTATAATTGTCTCTGCCTTCCACATCTTTTAAGTTTTCAAGGTTACCTGCATAGGTCAGAGCATCCACATTGATAATGCGTATTTCATTGTCATACTTTTTAAGCATGTAGTGAATGTAGTTGGAACCGATAAAACCGGCACCGCCCGTTACTAAATAAGTTCTCATTTTTCTTTCTCCATTTCAAATCATTTATTATTTATTGTACCACAAAGGTCAAAACCAAGCAAATTGAAGGGGTATTTCAGTTGTATCAATATCCCAGATAGCTCAAATTCAAATCCACATTTCCACTGATGCCGCTGACTTTTCCGGTGGAACGGTACTGCCACATGTCATATCTGCCTTTATACGTCGGTTCCTGTGCATACTGCGCAAGCCAGATTTTATAAGCGCCTAATGCGCTCGCATCAATCTTACCTTCAAACCAGCTCTTGTTGGCATACACACCGGCGGTGTATCCTGCTCTCTTGATTGTTTCACAGAATGTCTTGCAAACCGCTGTTCGCGTATCCTTATCAATCTTATCACCACGTCCGCCGCTGACCTCCACATCCAGGAATACCGGATAGGAAATCTTATATCCCTTTATCATATCCAGAACAAAGGATGCCTCCTCGACTGCTTCCACCTCATCGACCGCCTGTGTAAAGAAATAAACTCCAACCTTGATATCAGCTGCGATTGCACCCGAGATATTATTTTTAAACTTAGGGTCCTGAACCAGCATACCCTGGGAGGAACCTCTGTATCCGCATCGGATGATCACATAGGATACACCGGAATTCTTCACTGCTTTCCAGTCGATGTTACCATTCCACTTGGAAACATCAATACCCATTGTTCCCGAACCAACCACCAGGCTTCCGTCACTGGCGAAATGATATTTAGCGCCTTGAATCACCTGGTCGCCGGTCACCTTTTCACCCGTTGCCGTAAAGAAGTAAACCTTACCTTCCAGCGTCTGCCAGCCGGTATACTTCACTTCACCCTTCACATAGAATTTGGATGCTGTATAGTAGTCAGCATATACCGCCTCTCTGTATTTACCGTTTTCCTCCACAAAAAGAAGTCTTCCTTTTGCATCCTTTAGCTGGTCTGTTTTATTATCCTTCGGATGAGTCAGCACCTTCACCGCGCATGCTGCCTGCACCGGAGTGCCACCCGGCTCACTGTACTGAACCGTCACAGTCGCATCACCCACAGCCACACCGGTCATCGTCATTACATTTCCATTCACTGCAACTGTTGCAACATTCGTGTTGGAGGATACCGCTGTAATCTGTGCCGCCGCTGAACCGCCGGTTGCACTGATATTCATATTCACCGGTGCAGTCAGATACACCGTCAATGCCGTTTTGTCCAGTTTCAGTGCCAAATCACCTGCGACCGTCACATTGATGGAAGCAGATTTTGTCTGTTTTTCACCTGCGGCATACTCAGCATTTACTGTTATCTGAGTAGTTCCGGCTGTCACACCTGTAATCGTCACGTTACCGGATGCATCCACCGATGCAGTGGCAATCCCTGAGTTTGCAGAAACAGTTGAATAACTGATTGCCACACCTTCCGATGCGCCGGTCACGCTTGCCTTAGCCGTCGCACTTGCACCAACCTTAACAGACGCTTCATTTGCAGAAAGTGCTAATGTGAATACTGCGTTTCCTACCGTAGCATCACCACCTGTGACCGTCGATTGTTCCTGGGCAATCCGCAAAAATGCTCTGTGAAGCGCAAGTGTCATGGGATCCGGTATTTCACTTTTCGGTACTTCCAGATAAGTATTGGCCGTCTCCGTACTGTCAACATAAGTGACTGTATCCTGTAGCGTAGACTCCACAACCGTATCATTTACCTGTGTGTCCTCCTTTGCTACATCAATCTCAGCCTCCGTCTTTACCTCATCGCTGACATCAATCTTCTCGTACGCAATTTCGCCTTTTACATCCACGCTCTGTTTGTCCGAAGGAAGCGAATATTTCTCATATTTCTCGCCGTCCAGCGCCTTGACAAGCACTTTATATGTACCGGCAGCAATTTTTTTCTTGTAGATGATTCCATCTTTATCGTCATCCTGCCATTCTTCCGTCTTTCCATCCGGTGTGGTTATCTCCACTTTAAAAGGCACATTCGAAATCAGTTTCCCGGTAGATTTATTGACGAATTTAATTTTTAAATCTTTTAGTACGGAAGTCATATTCAGCTTCACCGCAACGTCTTTTGTCAGCTCCGCCTCGTCATAGTCCTTCTGTTCCTGCTCTTCCTCGTCCACTATCTCAGCAACTGTCTGCTTTGCAAGCTGTGCATCGGCAATCGCAATCAGTCCTCTCTCTCCGATCAAAGAAATAGTGTCAAGCTCGCCACCCACTTCGGCAAACACATCGGCGGAATCCGCTCCGGATTTCGAGCTTAAATATACACCACCTGTAACAAGCGCCAAAATCAAAACCAGCAATCCGGAAAACATCATCACCTTATCCATTGTGGGAACTTCTACAAAGCTATTCCATAGTTTTACAAACGGATTACCCGGATGTGAGGGACGATTATCTTCATAAAACTCTTCCTCATAATAAGGTTCCTCTTCCTCGTA
>JAILPF010000285.1 GCA_024699575.1 Acetatifactor sp.
GGGAGTGTGGCACACTCATACTCTGGAGCCGGACAGCAGCGTTCTGATTGTGGAAAATCAGAATACCTGTGATGATAACTCTCCCACTGTCCCTATGACAGAAGCACAGATAGCACAGCTTCGTGCAAGCTACAAAGGTCCTCAGAAGATTTGAGAAAACACTTGCCAAAGAATTCTTTTTACTATAAAATAATTTAGGTCACAGACCATGGAGAGTTGTCCGAGTGGTTTAAGGTGCGGCTCTCGAAAAGCCGTGTGCCCAAAAGGCACCGTGGGTTCGAATCCCATGCTCTCCGTTATTTGTTTTGCTTATAAAAGAATCCTGTTTGTCAGATTGTTCTTAATCCGGCAGACAGGATTTTGATTTATCGTAATTCCCGCACTTCCCCTTCCGTCAGTCCGGTCTTGACCGCAATCGTCGCTATGTCCAAAACATCGAGCAACTGTTTTGCAATTTCCAGTGCTTTTTGGTATTGACCTTCCTTGCGTCCTTCAAATCGCCCTCTACGTTCTCCACGTTTCTCATATTTATCCAACAATTCACACATGCTGAATCCTTTGATTTGTCGGCTTGTAAGCACTCCCTTCCGCAAGATAATCTACGACAATCCTCATATCACTTGTAAATCGCTGCCTGATTTCTTTTGGTAAATGTGACATTTCATACACATGAAGTTTACTATCCTCCACATATTGGGAAACTATCCTTCCATTCTCCTGTAGTAATCGGCGCAGGGAACGCGGCGTTTCCCACCTGTCACTTTCCCAGTACAGTACCATGCTGATAATCGGATACACATCTTTGAAATTTTGAATCTCAAAGATGCCTTTTTGTGCAACTCTTTATTCCATAGTGTTGCACAGAAAGACTAGGGACGCCAGAGGAAATATTGGTAAGAATGCATCTAAGCAAGTGAGGGGTCGATTTACTGCCAAAGAAAAAGGTGTGGTTCTCGCCACACCTTATCTACTCTATTTGTATTTCAAACCATGCTCTTCCATAAAGCTTAACATCCGCTGAATTTCCGCATCCTTTCGTTGAAGTTGCTGTTGTTGACTCTCAAGTTCATATTGCTGATTCTGAATTTCATTTTTTTGATTCTGAATTTCATTTTTTTGATTCTGAAGCTCTCGTTTTTGATTCTGAAGCTCTCGTTTTTGCTCTTGGATTTTCTGATCCTGTTCTTGGATTTCCATTCGTTTTTCTTTGATTTCCTCTCGCATATCATCTAATACGAGACTTTCTTCATATAAATCGGTTTCAAGGAAAATATTTTGATACATATAAATCAGCTCCTCCGGTTTTTGGCGCATTTGAAAGAGTTCCCGATAAATCTCATCGAATCCTTCAAAATGGGTTAACAGGTATTCAATCTTTGTAAGATCATGGGATGTAAACAGAGTCAGCCATGCCTCAATGTCACTGCTTATATCTTTATATTGCATGGTTTCCGAGAAGTTGTCAAGGGAAATATAGATGTGTTTTAGAATAGAATTTAATGGAATATCGGTATCCGTTTTCATTTGTGCACAATGGATATACCAGGCTTTGTTGTGGCGAAATATTTTCGGACTGTCTTCGAAGAGGACGATAGAAATGATAGATGGCATCATGGAATACGAAAATTTATCACGGTGAATTTCCCGTAAACGATTATACTCTCTGAGAATCAAATCTGCGCTATAGCAGTCCAATCTTTTTTCAGGGAAACGATGTCCGACTTTTTGAATTTCCACGTTGACAATCTCTCCGTTAGCCAGCCGGACTGTGATATCCATGATGACAAAGGTACCACGGTCGGCCAAGTGTATGCCTTCATTGGATAAGGCAGCTACAACTTCTACCGATTCCTTCAGCAATGCACTTAAGAACTCGGATAACCTTCCCGGATGCATGTCCGGGTGGAACAATGTCTTAAAGAATGCATCATAACAGATGAGAGAATTGCTTTTTCCCATGCAAAAATTTATGAATTCGGTCTGACGTATAGGATCAAGCTTTTGAAAGATGTTATAGGCAATGGTACTTGTCCGCAATTTGCCAAGCACATCCTCCTCAGTAAAAAAATAATTTTGTGTGAGCGTTTGAATTTGCTTTTTAGGCATAATCTTCCTCCTCTGTTCTGTTTTTTATACTTGGGAAATTGGCGAGCTGCCATTGATGTGACCAAGTAGATGTACTGACTAAGATAATGGAAGTAGTACTCACCTAATATAACACAGAAATATGATATTCGTCAATCAGTGTGTGCAAAACAAAACCTTACATGAAACCCACTTTTTTTGATATAATAATGATAACTCAAAAAGAAAGGTGGGGTATCATGAAGATTTTGTTTTACGACACAAAAAACTATGATCAGGAATCCTTTGAGAAGGCTCTGTCCGTTTTTCCGGATATGAAGATTGAATTTATCAAGCCCAATCTGGACTCCATGACAGCTGCACTCGCAAAAGGGTTTGATGCAGTGTGTGCCTTTGTCAACTCCAGCGTAGACTCTTCCACTCTGGAAATTCTTCATCAAAAGGGCGTGAAGCTGGTCTTACTTCGCTGCGCAGGTTACAACAACGTGGATTTAGATGCTGCCAAGAAATTGGGGATTCGAGTGATGTGCGTACCCGGTTACTCCCCTGAAGCGGTTGCGGAGCATGCCATGGCACTGGCTCTCGCAAGCAACCGAAGACTATACAAAGCCTACAACAAGGTTCGCGAAAATGATTTCAGTTTAAGCGGTCTGATGGGCTTTAATTTCTATCAAAAAACCGCCGGCATTATCGGAACCGGTAAAATCGGCGCTGCAATGTGCCGCATCTGTCACGGTTTCGGTATGAAGGTTATCGCCTACGATGTGTATGAAAATGCTTCCATCAAAGACTTTGTGGAATATGTTTCTCTGGATGATCTGCTAAGCCGCAGCGACTTGATTTCCCTCCACTGCCCGTTAATGGAATCCACCCAGCATATGATTAACATTGATACTATCCGCAAAATGAAGGACGGCGTCATTCTGGTCAACACTTCCCGCGGAGCTTTGGTAAAAACAGACGACCTGATTGAGGGCATCCGAATGCATAAGTTCGCCGGCGTCGGGCTGGATGTGTATGAGGAGGAGAAAAATAATGTCTTCGAGGACCGCTCCGACGAAATATTGGAACATTCCATTACCTCAAGACTTCTTTCCTTCCCCAATGTAATCGTTACATCACATCAGGGATTTTTCACCCGCGAGGCTTTACATGCCATCGCTGATACCACCCTGCAAAACGCAACCGATTTCCTTTCCGGCGCAGAAAACAGAAATTATGTTGTATAATATATGAAATGCAAAAAGTTTCCCATAGCAACT
>JAILPF010000392.1 GCA_024699575.1 Acetatifactor sp.
ACCGGAACCAGAGGAACCGGTAAAACTACGATTGCAAAAATATTTGCTAAAATGGTAAACTGCGAAAACCCCACAGAGGACGGTCCCTGTGGGGAATGCCGTATCTGTAAGGCAATTGCGGCAGGAGCCAGCATGAATGTGATTGAGATTGATGCGGCTTCTAATAACGGTGTGGATAATATCCGTGAAATTGTAGACGAAGTATCTTACTCTCCTGCGGAGGGCAAATACAAAGTATATATCATCGATGAGGTGCATATGCTTTCCATCGGTGCTTTTAACGCACTCTTAAAAACTCTGGAGGAACCCCCTTCCTATGTGATTTTTATTTTGGCGACAACGGAGGTGCACAAGCTTCCGATTACCATTTTGTCCCGATGTCAGAGATATGATTTTAAACGTATTTCTATAGAGACGATTACATCCCGTATGCAGGAACTGATCCGGGCGGAGAATGTGCAGGTGGAAGAAAAGGCACTTCGCTATATTGCGAAAACGGCTGATGGCTCCATGAGAGATGCACTGAGCCTTTTGGATCAGTGTATCGCGTTTCATCTTGGACAGGAATTGACTTACGATAAAGTGCTGGATGTACTTGGCGCTGTAGATACAGAAGTGTTCAGTCGGCTTTTGCGCAGTGTTCTCGACAGAAATGTACTTGCCTGTGTGGAGCTTCTGGAGGAAATTGTAATGCAGGGACGTGAACTCGTGCAGTTTGTAACAGATTTTACATGGTATCTTCGTAATCTCCTGCTGATAAAATCCTCCGACAACCTTGAGGATGTCATTGATATGTCCACAGATAATTTAAAACGTCTCAAGGAGGAGGCTGAACTGGTGGAACCGGATCAGATTATTCGTTATATCCGTATTTTTTCGGAACTGTCCGGACAGATCCGATATGCTGCCCAGAAGAGAATTCTGGTTGAAATTGCGTTGATTAAGCTTTGCAAACCGGATATGGAAGCCTCACAGGATGCGTTGCTTGACCGTATCCGTCAGGTGGAGGATAAAGTGGAGAACGGTGTGGTGATCAGTGCGGCGGATGCCTCGGTGATGGCCGGCACAGGCAATGCGAACTCCGCCCCAAAGGCAAGACCGCAGTTACCGAAAGCGATTCCGGATGATGTGAAAGAGATTGTGCAAAAATGGCCATCTATTGTGGGAAGTGCGGAAAATCCCATGAAGATGTACTTAAAAGGAGCAAAGCTAAGTCTTGGAGGAGACAACCGCTTGATGGTAGTTGTGGAGGACGGCCCTGTATCTGATTACTTTATAGGTCATCCGCAGAACAAGGAACAGCTGGAGCTGCTTTTATCGGATTTTAGTGGAAAAGAGATAGAAGTGACGTTTCAGACAGTGAACAACAAAAGGGAATTTGCGGACAATTACGTGGATCTTTCCGAGGTAATTCATATGGAAATCGAGGAAGAAGATTAAGCTCTTGCGAGAGGCAATCTCTTCGTGTATAGTTAGAGAGTGGGTAATAACCTGAGACGGTTATCATATAAAGAAAGGATATAGACAAATGGCAAAACGTGGAGGATTTCCCGGTGGAGGAATGCCGGGTAATATGAGCAATCTGATGAAGCAGGCGCAGAGAATGCAGCGCCAGATGGAGGAAGGACAGAAAGAGCTTGAGACAAAAGAGTTCACTGCGGCAGCGGGAGGCGGTGCAGTGGAAGTAACTGTCAATGGAAAGAAAGAAGTTGTCAGTGTGAAATTGGATCAGGAAGTTGTTGACCCTGATGATATTGAAATGCTCCAGGATTTGATTGTAGCGGCTACCAACGAAGCACTTCGCAAAGCGGACGAAGCAAGTGCTGATTTGATGGGCAAAATGACCGGCGGACTCGGAGGAGGATTTCCATTCTAATGGAACTCTATAGCGGATACATCAATCAATTAATTGAAGAACTGGCGGCGCTACCCGGGATAGGAAACAAATCTGCGCAGAGACTGGCATTCCATCTGATTAACATGCCACAGGATAAAGTGAATCGTCTGGCAAAAGTGATGATGGAAGCGAAAGCCAATATCTGTTACTGTAAGGAATGCTATACTCTGACAGACAGGGAAATCTGTCCTGTATGTGCCAATCGCAATCGCAATCATAAACTGATTATGGTGGTGGAGAATACCCGTGATCTTGCGGCCTATGAAAAGACACAGAAATATGATGGAGTGTATCATGTGCTACATGGCGCTATTTCACCTATGCTAGGCATTGGACCCGGGGATATTAAACTGAAAGAGCTGATGGAACGTTTATCTGGGGATGTGGAAGAGGTTATCATTGCGACTAACTCCAGCCTGGAGGGAGAAACCACAGCAATGTATATAGGAAAGCTGATTAAGCCTACTGGGATTAAGGTGACGAGGATCGCCAGCGGAGTTCCGGTTGGAGGTGACCTGGAGTACATTGATGAGGTTACTCTTTTGCGTGCATTGGAAGGACGAACAGAAATTTAAGTAGAGAAAGGCAGGATATCAGAAATGGCAGTGACAAAAAGTGTATTTGGAAAAGGACCGAATGGGGAAGAAGTAGTTTTATACAGTATTAGCAACAGCAATGGTATGAAGGTGTGCATCAGCAGCCTCGGAGCTACGATTGTAAATCTGTTTGTGCCGGATAAGGATGGAAATGTGGCTGATGTAGTTCTGGGCTATGATACACCGGAGGAATACTTTACACATGACGCCTATTTTGGCGCGGTGGTTGGCCCTAATGCCAACAGAATCGATAAAGCTTCCTTTGAACTGAATGGTGAGACCTATCAATTGGAAGTCAACGACGGTGTTAACAACTTACATAGCCATGTGACAGACGGATACCACAGAAGAGTCTGGGATGCATCTGCTCTGGAGAATGGTGTTTTGTTTACCCTGGAAGATGCTGACGGAAATATGGGTTTTCCGGGTAATAAAAAAGTGGAAGTATGTTATACATTGAATGAAGAAAATGAATTGAAACTGCATTATCACGCTTCCACTGATAAGGCAACGATTATTAATCTGACTAATCACAGTTATTTCAATCTGGATGGACATGCATCAGGCAGTGTACTGGAGCATGAACTGTGGTTAAATGCGTCACATTTCACACCGGTTGTGGCAGGAGCAATTCCGACCGGAGAGATTGCACCTGTGAAAGGTACCGTTATGGATTTCACCGAGGCCAAGACGGTTGGACGCGATATTAATGCAAAAGAGGAACAACTGGAACTGACCGGCGGCTATGATCACAACTGGGTGTTGGACGGATGTGATGGAAACCTTCAACATTTTGCAACATTAAAAGCGCCGAAGAGTGGACGCGTTATGAAGGTGTTTACTACCTTGCCCGGAGTACAGTTTTATGCAGGTAACTACCTGGATGGAAGAAAAGGAAAAGAGGGCGCACATTACCAGAAACGCCAGGCTTTGTGCCTTGAGACTCAATTTTACCCGGACACTATTCATCATGCGAATTTCCCTTCTTGCGTGTTTGACGGAAATAAACCTTACGATTCCGAAACAGTTTTCAGATTTGAATAAATAAAAAATATGTCGATTATTTTAGGGAATGAATCGACAGAGAACACTAAAATACCTTCTATGCCGGTGCTATATTGTTAGAAACGGTATGGGAGGTATTTTTGTATGGAATTGCCAAAGAATATAAAGCA
>JAILPF010000395.1 GCA_024699575.1 Acetatifactor sp.
CTAAAGCAGCAATCTTCTTTAAGTCAACATCGCGCTTAATTACTTCTTTGATGTATGGCTCTGCCATTTCATAGAAACGGTCAAAGTCCATAGCTTTCATATATTCGCCATTCATCCATTTTAACTTCACCATATCAAATACCGCCGGTGCTTTGTTAATGCGGTGATAGTCAAAGTTTTCTACCAGCTCTTCCAAAGAGAAAATCTCTCTGTCGTCTGCCGGACTCCAGCCAAGCAATGCTACAAAGTTTACTACAGCCTCTGTTAAGAAGCCCTGATCGATTAAATCCTCATAAGAGGAATGTCCGCTTCGTTTACTCAGCTTTTTATGCTCTTCGTTGGTAATGACCGGGCAATGTACATAAACCGGAATCTCCCATCCAAATGCTTCATACAGACGATTGTACTTCGGTGTGGAAGACAAATACTCATTACCACGTACAACATGGGTAATTCCCATCAAATGGTCATCGATAACATTTGCAAAATTGTAGGTCGGGAATCCATCCGACTTAATCAGAATCATATCGTCCAGTTCTTCATTTTCAACTGTAATATCTCCGAAAATCACGTCATGGAAGGTTGTGGTTCCTTCGCTAGGATTGTTCTGACGAATAACATATGGCATACCTGCTGCCAGATTTGCTTCGATTTCCTCTTTGCTCAAGTGCAGGCAGTGCTTATCATATTTGGTGATTTCTTTTACTTCGCCATCCTCAGCATTCTCATCACCTACCGTTGTCTTTAAGCTCTCTAAACGCTCTTTTGTACAAAAACAATAATATGCCTCGCCTTTTTCAATCAGTTTCTTCGCATATTCCAGATACAGTCCCTGTGCCTGACGTTCGCTCTGCACATAAGGGCCTACACCGCCGTCCTTATCCGGTCCTTCATCATGGATAAGACCTGTTTTTTCCATGGTGCGATAAATAATCTCTAACGCACCCTCCATAAAACGCTCCTGATCTGTGTCCTCGATACGAAGTAAAAAGTCACCACCCTCATGCTTTGCAATCAGATAGGCATAAAGTGCTGTTCTTAAATTACCTACATGCATCCGTCCAGTCGGGCTTGGTGCAAATCTGGTTCTAATCTTACTCATTTCTTTTATCCTCTTTTACTCAAATTTTTCTATAAAATGCTTTATCATATCAACCGTACCGTCAATACCAATGTCCTCGGTCTTAACAGCCAAGTCATAGTTGAACATATTGCCCCATTTTTCACTGGTATGATAGTTGTAATAATTTGCACGGCGCTTATCATATTTCATAACCTGCTCCGCAGCCTTTTCCGTAGAAATTCCGTACAGCTTGGTAGCACGGTCAACTCGGAAATCAATACCGGCATAAACAAATATATTCAGTACGTTTGGTATATCTTTTAAAATATAGTCTGCACAGCGTCCAACAATCACACATGGACCCTCTTTTGCAACACTTCGAATAATATTCGACTGTGCAAGGAAAATCCGATCATCCAAAGACAGATTGGAAAAACCAAAATCCTGGCTTCCATACGCATTCATTCCCATAGCAATGGAATACAAAAAGCTATTGGTCGCTTTTTCTTCTGCATGCTTAAAAGCAGCTTCAGCAAATCCACTCTCCTTTGCTGCTCTGGTAATCAGCTCATTATCATAGAAAGGTACTCCCAATTCCTTTGCCAGTTTTTCTCCTATCTCTCTTCCGCCACTGCCGTACTGTCTGCTGATAGTAATTATTTTGTTCATAGCGATCCCTCCATTTCTGTCTCCATGCCTTTTTATTTCCTTAAAGAAAACGTATTATAAAACACGCTACGTTTTCTTTAGTATACCACAAAAGTGCAAACATGAAAATAAAAAATTATCGCTACCAACATCTATAAGGCTTAGTTTCTGCCAAATTCAGACAACTCTAGTCCTTCATTTCTCTCCAGTACTGTCTTAATACTCCACGGATGGGTAAAGATAAGCAATGGATTTCCTTTTAAATCTTTGATTTTCTTTGTATCTGAAGTAACACTCAGACGGTCAACATCCACATCTTTGCTCTCAATCCAGCGAATATGCTCATATGGCAGAGGATCCAGGCGGATTTCTACCCCATATTCAGACTCCAAACGGAACTTTAACACGTCGAACTGCAGCACGCCGACAACGCCCACCAGAATTTCTTCCATACCGGTGTTATACTCCTGGAAAATCTGAATCGCACCTTCCTGCGCAATCTGCTCAATTCCCTTGATAAACTGCTTACGTTTCATGGTATCTACCTGACGTACCTTTGCAAAATGCTCCGGTGCGAAGGTCGGAATACCTTCATAGGCAAATTTATCCTTGCTGACTGTCAAGGTATCACCAATTGAGAAAATACCCGGATCAAAAACGCCGATAATATCGCCTGCATACGCTTCCTCTACGTGCTTTCTCTCCTGCGCCATCATCTGCTGTGGCTGAGTAAGACGGATTTTTTTGCCGCCCTGCACATGGAATACTTCCATACCTGCTTCAAACTGTCCGGAGCAAATCCGCATAAAAGCAATACGGTCCCGATGTGCCTTATTCATATTTGCCTGAATTTTAAAGACAAAGGCAGAGAAATCTTCACCAAATGGGTCGATTTCACCGATATCTGACTTTCGTGGTAATGGAGCTGTTGTCATCTGTAAAAAGTGCTTTAAAAAGGTCTCCACACCAAAGTTTGTCAGCGCAGAGCCAAAAAATACCGGTGAAAGCTGTCCGGCACGCACTCTTTCCATGTCAAAAGCATCACTGGCACCATCTAAAAGCTCGATTTCTTCTAATAAAGTCTGATGGTTAACTTGTCCAATCAACTCATCTACACGTTCATCTCCAAGCGATACCTGAATGGTTTCTACT
>JAILPF010000412.1 GCA_024699575.1 Acetatifactor sp.
GATTTCTTTTGTTATGATATCGCTAATGGGGTGCTTAGGCATCATATGCATAATAATGAGTTTAAATAATAATAAAACGATACAATTATCAAGATACACGGAGTTTATTTTTCCTATTTTTTTAATGCATACATTATTTGCTGCGCCGATTCGGATCCTATTGGAAAAAATGGGTATTTTTTCGCCTCTGATTCATCTTGTTACGGGATTACTGATCTCGGTTATTGGCCCAATAATCGTTTATCTTTTGGCGAAACAACTAAAATGGCCAATGATATTTATTTATCCAAAGAGGATATTATGGAAACGTTAAGATGTCAAAATGAACGAATATTATATTATTTTTTGATAGGTTGCTTATACCTTTTTTTTGCGAAGGGAATAATTGAACCTCATATAAAATGGTTTGGACTTATGGATGAGGTGTTTGTTTTGTTGGCACCTGCTGTCTTGCTCTTTAAAAGAAAAATAAAACGCACTATTCTGATTCCATTGGTTTTGGGGTACGTTTTAAGCGGGATTTTTGGGACTATTTTATTTGGATATCAACCTTGGAACGCAGTATTGGCAGATTTTATAGCATGCGTTAAAATATGGCTGGCAATTTATATTGGATATGAAATGTATTCATATTTTGATTTGGAATTTTATGCACCATATATATATAGACATTTGAAAATTATTATTGGAACGATTGGGATTGCATTCATCCTGGATGCATTTTTTGATTTGTGGCCTGTTGGAGAAAGATATGGAATTAAAGTGTTTTTTTTATTTGGAACGAATGGTAGCGTTATGAATTCGGAATATGTGATGCTTCTTATGATGTTGTTTCTGATCATACCTTATGTTAAGAAAACTGCCATTTGGTTTATGACTTTATATATAGCTTTATTTATGTCGTTAAGAACTAAAGCGATGGGTATAGTTTTGGTTGCATTATTTTTATCATACACAATACATTATAGAGGGAGAAAAATTTCGGTCAAAAGACTGGTGTTGCCTGTTTTTGCGATTATCTGTTGTGCAATTCCATCCATTATATTTTATTATTTTGGACCTAATGTTTCTCAGTCGCCAAGGGCTCAATTAACAAACGTTTCATTTTTGATTGCCAGGGATCTGTTCCCGATTGGAACAGGATTGGCTACATTTGGATCATTTTACTCGGGAAAATATTACTCTCCAATATATGCATTATATGGGATTGATAATGTATATGGAATGACCAAGGAAAATACTATGTATTTAAGTGATACCTGTTGGCCGATTTTATTTGGCCAATTTGGGTGGTTGGGTACGATATTCTTTGTAGCTGCATTATTAGTTTTGTGGGGGAAGATACAAAAGCAATTTTTAATTAATAAAGGAAAATACATGGCTGCTATGCTGTTTTTTTTGGCAACATTGGTTAATTCTACTTCGGAACCGGCCTTTTTTAATTCAGTTATAGTTGCTAATGCATTCCTTTGCGGAATAGCTATTTCGACTGATAGGACCACTCCTCAGTTGTTGTAAGTTTGACCATTATATAAATGTTATTCTGAAACCGAGCCACAAGATGGTTCAGTTTCAGATTAGCATTTATAGCTTACAAAAAAATCAGGGTAAAAAAGATAAGAATAATCAAGGATTGAAGATTTTCAGCAAATGAAAAGCCAGATATTATTTAAATGGTCTTGCGTAAGTCCTCATTCATGAGTACCGGCAATCGAAAAACCCCGCATTTCTGCGAGGCTTAAGATATAGATTTATGTTCCTTGTGTGCGCGGTAAGATGATTTTGCCATCACATGGTAAGGAGTTTTTTCATCCCGCGGTAAGCAGTTTTTGACATCATGTGGTAACCACTTTTTTACATACGTCGGTAAGCAGTTTTTTACACGACGTGGTAAGCAAAATTTTACATACGCTCCTGCATGTGATGAGTAAAATCAAGGAGGTGCCGGTCGGATCTGTACTATACTTGTGTCAAATCCAAGTATGAAAGGAGATCCACCATGCTGGCAAAAAATCAAATGCAGGAAATTCAAGATCTGAAGCTGCGAGGCTACACCCAGACCGAGATTGTCGAGTACTACAAAGCTCAGGGCATCAAACCGCCGAGCCGTCCGACCATCGCCAAATATTTCAACATGGATGTGATCCCGCAAAACCCTGGCGAAAAGCTCTCCAAGGATAAGGCTTTCGACATCGAGCCGTTCCGCTCTACCATCATCGCGACAGTGGAAGCAAACAGCGGAAGGGAATTTTGTGTGTCGTCGGTCTACGATCTCCTGGAGGAAAAGTTTGTCGACTCCGGTGAGTTTGAAAAACTCCCCGGAAATGAACAGACTCTTCGCAACTATGTCCATTACCTTCATGAATCCGGCCAGATCGATGTCGGCGAACAGCATCGTCGGATCTACGATCATGTTTTTGATACTCCGCCCGGAGAGCAGATGCTGATCGACTTTGGTGAGGAGACGCTGGATAAAAAGCGCTCCATCCATTTCATTTGCCTTTCTTTAGTGAAACGGAGAAGAAGGAATCTGAGAGACCCGCGCCTTCAG
>JAILPF010000431.1 GCA_024699575.1 Acetatifactor sp.
GGTCACTGTTACCGGAAAACGTGGATTTATTACCGGCGGACGTGTGCAGGCAAATCAACAGGTCACAGTTAAGAACCTGGGAGCTGAAATGGGGGCTGCGACAGTGGTTGAAGTTGGTGTTGACCCGAAGAAAAAGGCAGAATATATGCAACTTCAAAAAGAGGTTACAGAACTTGTTCAGAACATTAAAATGGTACAACCTGTACTCACCAATTTTGCTGAAAAAAGAGCAAAAGGAGCCAGATTTACGCCGGACCAGTTGAAATACATTAAAGAAACAGCTGTAAATATGGAGCAAATGAAGAGTCAGCTGGAAGAGAAAAACAAGAAAATGCTGGAACTTCAGGAAACTTTTGCTTTGCAGAGTAAGGCAAAGGTGGTGGTAAACGGTGAAGTTTATCCCGGCACAACAATTGTGATAGGCGAACTTTCAACAGTTGTTCAGAGTAAGTTAAAGTACTGTAAATTTGAAAATGTCAGAGGAGATGTTAAAGCACTTCCTTTATAAAAATGATAGAATGGAGGTGTCTGCGTGGCATTTGGATCAATAGATGTGACGACAGTTGCAAGAACCCAGGATTATTCAACGCTAAAGCATAACGAAGACACAAAAGGGCTGCATGATCAAATGAATATCAGCCAGCAGATTCATAAAACAAATGATCAGCATGCCCACGCCGTCTACGAAAGCGACAATGTGGATTGGCATAATAAACAGCCCGATGCAAAGGAAAAAGGAAATAATTCTTATGAAGGTGACGGCGGAAAACAACGTAAGAAAAAAGAAACCAAGGAACAGGTTGTTGTAAACGGGCATCAGGGGTTTGATATTAAAATTTAAGGATGGATATACAGGATGAGTGGTTTGCAGATTGTGCTTCTGATTGGCGGAATAGCCGTTTTTATTCTCAGTTATATTATCCCGGAGAAAAAAGGTAACGCTCCGGCGGTGACGAAAGCTGTAGCGAAAGAAGAGATTAAAAAAATGGTTTCCGATGAAATGGAGACAATTAAGGATCAAGTAAACAGTGCAGTTGATGAGGCCATGGAATATGCCATGGAAAAAACGGAAAGGTCACTTGAGAGATTATCTAATGAAAAAATAATGGCAGTGAATGAATATTCCGACACTGTATTGCAGGAGATCCATAAGAATCATGAAGAAGTGATGTTTTTATATGATATGCTCAATGATAAGCATACGAATATTAAAAATACAGTTTCGGAAGTAAATAAAACGGTGAAAGAGGCAGCGGAAACCTCAAAAGAGGTGGAAGCGGTTGTGAATTCTTTTCAAAGATTAACTCCGGAACCAATTGCAGATACAGAAAAAGAGATTATACAGCCGGAACCTGCAGATTTGGAAATCAGCTTTGTGGAAGAGAAGGATGAGCAGGGACGAAATAGCAACGATAGAATTCTTGAATTGTACAAGGAGGGGAAATCTAAAGTTGCAATTGCAAAGGAACTCGGCTTGGGAGTTGGGGAAGTAAAGCTGGTTATTGATTTGTATAAAAATATGTAGGTGAGGCATGCTATGAGATTAAAATATCAAATGAGGGGCTTGGGTATTGGAATGACTCTGGTGGCTTTACTATGGGCGTTTTCCCCAAATCCTTCAGAAGGATTGAGTGACAGTGAGATTATCAGTCGAGCGAAAGAACTCGGAATGATAGAGAGTGGTTCGAGAGTTCTCAGTGAACTGACAGAACCTGAGACGCAGCCGGTGGAAGAAACGATGGAGAACCCGGAGGAAGAGCCGGTGGAAGAAACGATGGAGAACTCGGAGGAAGAGCCGGTGAAAGAAACGACGGAAGAACTCGAGGAGGAGCCGGAAGAATTATCTGAGAAAGTTGTAGAAGAAGAGCAAGAGACTCTTCCGGAAGAAGAGAGCCCGGAAGAAGAGAGCCCGGAGGAAGAAGTTGTAACAATTACAGTCAAGAGCGGTTCCGGTTCTGAATCTGTCAGCAGAAGCCTGGCAGATGCCGGATTAGTGGCAGATGCGAAAGCATATGACAAGTTTTTATGTGACAATAATTATTCCAAGTCAATTAGAGTTGGAACATTTCAAATTCAAATGGGCAGTACTGAGGAAGAGATAGCAAAAATAATTACAGGAAAACAATAAAACCCCTTGCCATAGGGGTTTTATTATGCTATAATTGGCACGTTGCAAAAATACACGCATCTTTAGTTTGTCATTGGTGTCTGCAAATAACGGATAGATGACAGAGCAACCTGGCTTAAAACGCGAAGACAGGTGAAAGCGTGAGCTTTCAAAAGAGATTGCGGAAGAATTTAACCAAATGGAGGTAAAGACATGAGCGTTATTTCTATGAAACAGTTACTTGAAGCAGGTGTTCATTTTGGACATCAGACCAGAAGATGGAACCCTAAGATGGCTCCTTACATCTTCACCGAGAGAAATGGTATCCATATCATCGATCTTCAGAAATCCGTAGTGAAAGTTGATGAGGCTTACAGAGCAATTTCTGAAATCGCTGCACAGGGTGGTACTATTTTGTTTGTAGGTACCAAAAAGCAGGCACAGGATGCAGTTAAGACTGAAGCTGAGCGTTGCGGTATGTACTATGTAAATGAGAGATGGCTGGGTGGTATGCTCACCAACTTTAAGACTATTCAGTCCCGTATCGACAGACTTCATGCTATCGAGACTATGTCTGAGGACGGAACTTTTGATGTTCTTCCTAAGAAAGAAGTTATCCAGCTTAAGAAAGAGTGGGATAAGCTTGAGAAGAACCTTGGTGGTATCAAGAATATGACCAGAATTCCTGATGCAATCTTCGTTGTAGATCCTAAGAAGGAAAGAATCTGTGTTCAGGAAGCACATGCACTTGGAATTACTTTGATCGGTATCGGTGATACTAACTGTGATCCTGAAGAGCTTGACTACATCATTCCTGGTAATGATGATGCTATCAGAGCTGTTAAACTGATTGTTGCAAAGATGGCAGACGCTGTTATCGAAGCTAATCAGGGTGAAGCAGTATATACTGATGAAGACGTAGCTACTGAAGCTGAAGACATTGAGGAAGTTGTAGAGGAGGCAGAATAATGGCACAGATTACAGCAGCGATGGTAAAAGATCTGCGTGAACAAACCGGCGCAGGTATGATGGATTGTAAAAAAGCATTAAACGAAACCAATGGAGATATGGAAGCAGCTGTAGAGTTCCTCAGAAAGAACGGTCAGGCTAAAGCTGAGAAGAAAGCCAGCCGTATCGCTGCAGAGGGTATCTGTCGTATTGCTACTAAGAGTGATAAAGTTGCTGCAGTTGTTGAGGTTAACTCCGAGACCGACTTTGTAGCAAAGAATGAGGTTTTCCAGGAGTTCGTTGCAGCTGTTGCAGAGCAGGCAACTGAGACAAATGCTACAGATATCGACGCTTTCCTTGCTGAAGCATGGAAAGATGATGCATCCAAGACCATCAAAGAAGTTTTGGTTGAGAAAATTGCTGTTATCGGTGAGAAATTGAGCATCCGTAGATTTGAGAAGGTTGTTGCTGAGAACGGATGTGTTGTTTCTTACGTACATGGTGGCGGACGTATCGGTGTTCTTGTTGCTGCCAATACTGATAATGTAAATGATGCTGTTAAAGAAGCATTGACCAATGTGGCTATGCAGGTTGCAGCTATGAATCCTACCTACATTTCCAGAAATGATATCTCTGCGGATGAACTGGCTAAAGAGAAAGAAATC
>JAILPF010000439.1 GCA_024699575.1 Acetatifactor sp.
ATTAGCACTCGTTTTAAACGAGTGCTAATAATTTGCTACAAACCTTGATTTTACAAGCATTTCCGGATTTCTAAATTTTTCCTAAACATGAATTTACTGCATGGTTTTTGCAACAACACGAATCACATTTGCAGCGTTAAACTGCAAATCCGCAAGGGTAATCCGATAGCCGTCAAGCTCTCCGCCTTCCTTTACAGCCTTCACAATATCATCCACATTTTTCTGGCACCCCGGCATCTGAATATCATTACCGGCATAGATACAGCCTGTGGAAGCAGATATTGGATATTTTCTGGGACTCTCACCGGTGAGTGCCGGCAACTCCTGTGAGGTAAACCAGTCAGTCATAACTGTTCCCTCAAAGCCCCACTCATCCCTTGCAAGAGCCTGAATCAGGTCATAGCTGTTTGCCGTATGGATGCCGTTAAGCAGGTTATAGGATGTCATAATGGAAAGCGGCTGGGACTCTTTCACTGCAATCTCAAAGCCCTTTAAGTAAATCTCTCTGAGCGCCCTCTCGCTCACATGAGAATTGGTAAAGTAACGATTGTCCTCCTGATTATTGACTGCAAAATGCTTAATCGTCGTTCCTTTTCCTTTATGCTTCTGGACACCTTTGGTAATAGCTGCGGCTGCTTTTCCCGAAACAAAAGGGTCTTCCGAATAATACTCAAAGTTTCTTCCACACAGAGGATTTCTGTGAATATTCATAGCCGGTGCCAGCCACAGATCAATGCCAAACTGTTCCATTTCCTCTCCCACCATATCTCCTGCCTGCTCCATCAGTGAGAGGTTAAAGGACTGCGCCAAGGCCCAGCCGATAGGAATAGCCGTACAATACTGATAATAATCATCCACCTCCATAGAATCATACTCCGGATCAAAAGGTGCCACATTTTCCCCAAACACCTCCCCCCCCGGAAGGAGTTTTCCGTCCTTCGTCGTCTTAAAATGAGGCTGCAGTCTGAGTCCCGCCGGGCCGTCCGCCAGAATCATATTCTTGATTCCTCTTGACTTCCTGCAGACACTGCTGGTATCTCCGGCAGCTCCCGGAACCAAGTATGACGCATTTCCAACCAGCGAATTTCCTCCGATACGAAGTGTACCAACGCAAAGTTCTGCCATTTCCTCCACCGTAAGCTGGGAAACCAGTTCTTCCACCGTACAGTTCTTACCGAGCACATCTTCTATAGTAAGAGGTCTGTCTTTATCCGTATGGAATTCTTCACGAACCCCCTGATAGCGTACCTCTTGCATCTGAAGCAGTGACGTATTCAAAATAACTCGTTCTCCTATGCCGCTGCCCCTCTCTATAGGCGGAATTTTCGGCATTATTTCGTTTAACCTCTCCGCGTCCCCTTCTGTCTGACAAAACAGATTCTTTAACTGTTTTGTCTTTACCGTTTTCTCCACTACGAAAACTGCCGCGACCTCCGTATTTTGGGAGCTGTTTCCAACCCTTACAACGTACTCTCCCGCTTCCAGAACCCATGCCGCACACTTCTCGCAATAGGATGCCATGTCCTCCATTGCAAAATTGATTGTGACTATTTCACTCTCCCCGGGTGCCAACGTGGAGGTCTTTGCAAATCCTCGAAGTTCCTGATACGGTTTGGAAAGTTCCCCCATGGGTGCAGACACATACACCTGCACCACTTCTTTACCGGGATAGAACAAACCCACATTGGTCACCTGTACCTGAACCTGTATCCGGTTTTCTCTCTGTGAAACATCCGTGGGATTAACTGCAAAATCCGTGTAGGACTTTCCATATCCAAAAGGATATACCGTATCTGCCTTGAATGTGTCAAAATAGCGATACCCCACATATATCCCTTCTGTATAGTACTCATCATCCACGTTACCATCATTATGGCTAAAGCTCTCCGAAGAAGGATAATCCTCGTACCTGCATGCCCAGGTATCGGTAAGTTTCCCTGACGGAGTCACCTCGCCGCTAAGAATATCGGCAAGCACGTTTCCACCGATATTTCCCAATTGGCTCATCAAAACAACAGCATTGATACCGGGAATCTTTTTCAACTCCGTCATATCAATCACTCCGCCGATATTCAGTACAACAATCAGCTTTTTATACGCATTTCCTAATATCTTAAGGTTCTCAATCTCCTCCGGAAAAAGGAGATAGTCTCCCTCTCTGCAGTAACGGTCTGCACCCTCTCCGGAGTTTCTGGAAATCACATAAATAGCCGTATCGGTTTCCTTGTATTTTAAGTCACTGTCACGGACTAACTCCGGCGCCGGTTCCAAAAAAGGATTGGAAAACACTACGGCAAATCGTCTGGTCGGATTTTCCTTCACTTTTTCTTCGATCCACACATTGTAATCCGCAAGAGCTTTTTCACGCTTTTTATTGTAACGCTCCATCCAATCTTTGGTAAGGATCGTAAATCCCGCTTCCTCCAGACCCTGTTCAATGGTCACATTAAATCTGGAATTCACATCTCCGGAACCGGTTCCACCCTTGACCGTCCTGCGGGCACCGCTTCCGTACAGTGCAATTTTCCCTGTCTCCTTAAGCGGCAAAGTACCGTCATTATCCAAAAGTACCACACACTCCCCCGCAAGTGCTCTCGAAAGCTTCATATGACGCCTTTCAGCCTCTGTGATCTCAGAAGTTTTTAGTGCATAAATCTCTGCCATACCACAATTCCCCTTTCCAACTCTTTCTAAATCACATAGTACCAGTCTTCGCTCTGTCTCAATTCCGAGGCCACACAGTCTTTCACAGTCTTGTCCTTAAAATTCAGTTCCTGATTCTTGATGCTGACTGTGGTATTTGGAGCCACAGACGCAGTGATAAACGCGTTACTTCCGATGATGCAATTAGCTCCGATGACCGTTTTCCCTCCCAAAATGGAAGCTCCTGCATAGATCGTAACATTATCCTCAATGGTCGGATGACGTTTCACATCCTTTAGCTTTTGACCTCCTCTTGTGGAAAGCGCACCGATAGTAACTCCCTGATAAATCTTAACATGTTCCCCAATAATGGAGGTTTCTCCAACGACAATACCCGTTCCGTGGTCGATGAAAAAGTGCTTTCCGATAGTCGCACCGGGATGAATATCGATTCCTGTGCGGGTATGCGCATACTCTGTCATAATTCTGGGAATCAGCGGCACATCCAACAGGAACAGCTCGTGTGCCAGACGGTATACCGTAATCGCATATAATCCCGGATAGGACATGATGATTTCCTCCCGATATCTGGTCGCCGGGTCCCCATCAAAGGATGCATCCAAATCCATCTGAAGCACTTCTCTGATTGCAGGAATTTTATTAAAAAATTCCACGGAAGTGCGCTGAGACATCTCCTGAATCTTCTCTTCCTCCGTCTCCTTGCCGGAGAATGCAAGCGCCAATGCAATCTGTTTATTCAAATGGTACATGGCATCCTCCACTGTCACAGAAAGCATCGTATTCATATTATAAATCTTATAATCCTTATCCCAATAAAATCCCGGGTAGACGATTTTCAGCAGATCGCCGGTCATCTCGATAATCTCGCTCTTATCCGGTCTCTTAAAAATATCAATTCTGTCAATCGTTCTGTCCGTATCATAGCTTGCAAGAATGGATTTCACCACTCCGTCTATCTCTTTTCCGATAATGTTTTCCATAGACACCTCGCCTCGATTTTTTCATAAACTCAGTGTATAACAGATAAAAAATACTGTCAACATCCAAGCTTTTTTGTCCAGGCTGCTTCAATCCTTCTTGGTACCCCTGATTTATACAATAGTTCACACACTATCCTCGAAATCACCGCTCCCAAAAGAATAAGCACTTCTCCAAGCAATACGGCCGTCCAAAACGGAATGCCGATAAGTAACCTGTTCAGTAGCAGGGCCGGCACCACAAGTATAAACATCACTGTTCCCAGCAGATATTTTTTTATGCTGGTCGCTGCGTAGACAGCAAAAATCATGCCAAATATCCCCGTCTGAAATACAATCTGCGAAGCTGCTCCTTCCTGAATTTTTCCGAAATAAAATCCAGACCAGCATACGAAGGAAATCACCAAATAACCCGCCGACATAAACAGGAAATTCAGCATTGCCGGCATCACAACCTGCAATCTTTTTTGATAGGGCGAAGTTGCAGAAAATGAAGTCATCACATAACATGTAAGATTTTGTGCCGGCAGCGTTGCTGCAAGCAGCACCAGGTAAGTTGCATAGGTGATAAATAAGCTGTTTGCCCCCCATATCACATGAATTCCCAAGATTCCAAGAGCTGCCACAGCCACTAAGGTCGTTGCACCCAGATTTAATTTTACCTGATAAGAATATTTTAAAAGTTTAAACGCCAGTTTCATATCCTTCATCAAAAAATCCCTCCGTAATCCTTTTTTGAATAATCCATTCATGGATAAGCAGCGATAGGATAGATACGATTCCAAATACAATCAAAAGCCAAATTGCGTACTCACTAAGCCAATATCCCATAAAACTTACAAGCCACTGTATAGAAGTTGCAACCACTATGTTCCACAGGTAGCCCTGAAAAAATCTGGTAATCAACACCCCAAGCTGCGCTGTCGAAAAGAGCACAATAATCATCGTAACGTGAACAAGCACTTGATACAGGAATCCTCTTTCCCCCCAAAATTTCCAGGTGCCCAATACAGCTGCCAGCCCCACAAAGACCAGGTCATACAGCAAGGTGCGGAGCCTTCCAACCCGCACTACCTGCTTTATCAGAGTAGTTCCTTTTGTCGAAGCCATCAGAAATCGTGGAATCTTCTCTCCCCTTTTGTATAGCCCATCAAAAATCAACCAGTCGCCTATGATTTCGCTGAGTGGAAGAATTGCCATAGCATACATCGCCAGGTTTCCCGGCATCCCCCAAAGCTGCAATGCTAAAAAAGCAAACACTGCAATCGGACATAAGCTCATGACTACCACACGATAAACTACAGGTGTAAAAATCATATATTTTTTCATTCTCTCTACCTCGTATTCTGTAATGTTGCATAATGCTTCATCACCGCAACACTGATTTGGTGGAGAGACGGAATCTCCATACTAACATCCATCCCTGCCAATCGGTCCAAATTCCCTGCAAGACAGATTCCCTCGAAGCCATAACTGCTGCTGTTAAATGTATAGAGAATTTGTTTTGCCTGCTCACTGTCCTGCGGGTTTCCTTTTACAAGAATGTATTTATTCTTTAAATCTTCCACAAAACCCTGTTCTACCACTTCTCCCTCTGCCATGATAATGGCGTAATCCGTTACACTCTCCATGTCCGAAATATTGTGGGTAGAAAACAGTACACTCTTCTCTCCATCCCCCTCCTCCAGATACGTTCTGATCAGATTGCAAAGGTCATCTCTCATCAGCGGATCCAATGGAGAAGCCGGTTCATCCATCAAAAGACACCTCGTATCCCGTGAAAAAGCTGTCGCAATAACCAGCTTCATTCTATTACCATCGGAAAGGTCTCCCACCTGCTTGCTTTTCTTTTCCCTTGCAGTTACTCCCAGTTCACTGCAATATTTTTCAAATCGTTCCACATCAAAATCATCATATAAAAGCTGCCCCACTTCTCCCACCTGCCTGATGGTCCACTGAGGAAGGAAAAATAGTCCTGAACCGGTGTAGCCAAGCTGCCCCTTCACCTTCTCAACATCGTTTTCCTTTTCATCAAAATAGTTCACTTCTCCCTTATAATCCAGGCGAATACCGGCCAAAATGTTTAAAAGTGTGGTCTTTCCGGCTCCGTTCTCACCAATCAATGCTGTTGCAAAGCCCTTAGGTACAGAAAGCTTCTGCACAGAAAGCTCAAAACCCTTAAATTTTTTCTGTAATTGTGTAATTTCAATTGCTGCATCCATTATTCATCCTCCTGCGAGAGCACCAGTAATGTCTTTAAGGTGCTCATCAACTCCTCTTCATTTAACCCTGCAATCTTGGCGGCTGTAATCGCCTCCGTCAATGCCTCTTCCACTTTTCTCATATGCTGTTCCTTCAGCATCTCTGCATCCTGCGCGTTTACATAAAAACCTTTTCCCTGCACTGCACTTACAAGTCCCTGAGCCTCCAATTCCTCATATGCTTTCATCGTTGTAATGACGCTGATTTTTAAATCCTTCGCCAACGACCGGATGGAGGGAAGATATTCTCCCTGTACCATTTTCCCATTCAGAATATCTGTTTTCATCTGTTCTGCAATCTGCTGATAAATCGGCACTCCCGAATTCTGTAGTATCTTCAAAATATGCCTCCTTTTCCATTTAGTGGTATCTGTGTTTGTTATAACTGTCGCGCAAACTGTTTATGTGTTATATATACACTATAACCAGACGAATGTCAATATCAATTACAATAAAATACAAAAATGCCTATCAGGATACTCGATAGTCTTAACCTGATAGGCATTATATTTATTATAGTTTCATTTACGGCAGTACATGTCCTGCGGAAAGGTACAACCTATACCACTCTTCTCTGGTAAGCTCAACATCGCATGCTTCGCAGATTTCCGCAAAGCGTTTTGTGCTTGTTGTACCTGACACAATCTGCATTTTTGCGGGATGTCTTAAAATCCACGCCGCCGCAATTGTGGTAGGTGATACTCCGTATTGCTTCGCAAGAACATCTATCTCCTCATTCAGTTTCGCATATTTCTCGGCACCAAGAAAAACTCCCTGCCATGCAGGCATCTGGAAAGGCGACCACGCCTGGATTCTCATATCATGAAGCCTGCAATAATCAAGCACACTTCCATCATGATCAATAGAACCCGGTGTCTCCATATTCATCTCCATGCTTCCTGCAATCATATTGGATACGGGAATGGAAAATTGAAGCTGATTAATGACAAGCTCCTGCTTCACACATTTCTTTATCACTTCAATCTGCATCGGTTTAAAATTTGACACACCAAAGGAGCGCACCTTTCCGCTCTTTTCCAATTCATCCAACGCCTCCGCAATCTCCTCCGGCTCATACAGTGCATCCGGTCTGTGCAAAAGCAATATATCCAGATAATCAGTTCCCAGACGTTTCAAGCTTCCATCCACAGAGGATAAAATATGCTCTTTGGAAAGATCAAAATCAATTCCAAGACGCACGCCGCATTTGGACTGAATGATAAGCTCTTCCCTTTTGATGGAAGAATCCTTCTTCAGCGCCTCACCAAAAAGCTCCTCACACTTTCCATTTCCGTAAATATCTGCATGGTCAAAAAATTTTACTCCCTGATCCATTGCTGCATGAATGAATGTAATCACCTCATCCACCGATGCATCCGAAAACCGCATACATCCTGCAATGATTGCCGGTACTTCCTTGTCCACAGTACGAATCTTAACTTCTCTCATTATGTACACTCCTTTCCAACTTACCCAACTTAAAATATAAAAATACTCCATTTAAAACAAATGCCGCAAACCATGCTCCGACCTCGGCAAACGCGATTGCCGTATAGCCAAAATCACCCACAAAAGCCAGAACAATTACGACGCGTGCTATCAATTCCAAAAACCCTGACAGCATCGGTACAAACGTGCTTCCCATCCCCTGCAGAGTATCTCTGACAAGGAACAGGTAACTGATAGACCACATCATCCCACCGCAAATTCGCAGATATCCAACGGCCAATGCAATATTCTCCATATCTGATAGCATCAGCATTGCAAGCCTGCTCGGGAACAGCATCAGCGGGACACCCGTAATCACTGCCACCGCCGTAGCAATCACACCGCTGTTTAATATTCCCTGTTTGATTCGTTTTATTTTACCGGCACCCAGATTCTGACCAGCATAAGTACTCATAGTCATTCCCGCTGCCGCACAAGGTTGCATCATAAATTCCACAAGCCTCATACACGCAGAATATGCCGCCGTATAATTTACTCCAAAACGATTGACAAAATACTGTAATAACAGACCGCCTACCGCTGTCACAGAGTTCATAAATCCAACTGGGATTCCCACACGAAACTCTTCACGAATCAACGCAACATCCATCTCCCAATCCACTTTCTTCAGATGAGTAAACGGTATCTGATACACCTTATAAAAACAGAAGGCTCCGGCGCAGGTCTGAGCAATCAGTGTCCCAATAGCAGCACCTTCCACGCCCATTCCGCAGACCATGACAAAAAACAAATCCAGCAGAATATTGATGACAGACGAAATAATTACCGCAATCAACGGAGTCCTGCTGTCACCGAGAGCATTCAAAACAGCCCATAGACAGTTATATGCAAGTGTCAAAGGAATCCCCCCGAGAATAATCCCTATGTACAAGACAGCATCATCGATAATCAGTTCTGAGGTATTGAGCAACAAGAGAACGGGGCGCATAAAAATCAGACTGGCTGCCATAATCAACAGTGCTACTGCACCGCAGGAGACAATCCCCATAGTTATCGTCTTTCTAAGGCGCTCATAGTCACCGCCCCCAAAGGCCTGCGCCATGAGAACAGCCATTCCGCTTCCCAATCCCATGATAAATCCAAAAATAAAGAAACTGATAGCTCCTGTGGCACCTACTGCCGCAAGAGCCATATCATTGATACCCTTTCCCACAATAATCGTATCCACAATACTGTAGAGCTGCTGAAATAAAGAGCTACATAAAACAGGCACAAAAAAAGCAAAAATCAACGGGAACGGTTTGCCTTCCGTCATATTTTTCGTGTATGCCATGTTCCATCCCTCCACTTCCCATTACAGGTGTTCCATCAACCCGGAAAGTCCCTGTTCATTATAAATATCCTTGTAGTACGTTACTTCATCCTCGATTAATTCATCAATAACCTGCATGCCCAGAAGCTCTACAGGTGCCTTATCATCTGTCATGATATGACCGCCGGCCTTATATTCCTGCAAA
This sequence comes from Acetatifactor sp., assembly GCA_024699575.1. GTDB lineage: Bacteria > Bacillota > Clostridia > Lachnospirales > Lachnospiraceae > Acetatifactor. The sequence continues at coordinate 8,869 of JAILPF010000439.1, forward strand.
TTTCCTTCCACTCGATTCATCATGTCAAACAGACCTTCGTTTTCCTCCAGAGAAACATTTTGGGAAAAAACAGTCAGCAGCTTCGCATTGTCGGAAGCAAACAATTCTCTGTTAGTGGACCCGGCCACATCCACCGTATATACCTCGCCAAAGACATCGGAAATGGTATCAGCAAGATACTGATTGATATTTCCCTCTTTGCTTCCCCGCATGTTCATATTGACAACCATCACACCATCCTTATTCAAATGTTTCTTCACGCTTGTAAAAAATTCTCTGGAAGACATTTGAAAAGGTATGGTGATATCCTGGTAGGCATCCACCATTATCACATCATAAGTTTCCTCAATTGCATTCAGATACGCCCTGCCGTCATAGGTAGTCACCTTCACATCCCCTGAGAGTGCAAAATATTCCGATGCCAAATCTGTGATTTTCTGGTCAATCTCCACTCCCTCGACTCCAAGGTTGTCAAAATAGCGGTCGCACTGTGTAGCAAATGTTCCTGTTCCCATCCCCAGAATCAAAACATCCAGATGGTCTTTCTCATTCACTCCTGCCATTAAGGGTGCCGCCATGGCATAATCGTAATACATACCGGTTAATCCATCATTTTTCAGATAGATTGACTGTACTCCAAATAAAACGTTAGTGGACAAAACCACTTTCCTGTCATCTTCATATACCTGCAAATAATTGTACACAGACTCCCCCTCATAGGTGAGATCCTTCTGCCAGAAAGCGAAACTGGAATCATGTCCCAGAATACAGCAGATAACAAACAAAATCACACCCACCGCCGGCTTTACCGGCTTTTCTTTGGAGCTGATAAAATAAATTCCCGCAAGCAGAAGAAGAATTCCTGCAAAAATAAGAAAAGTCACAGAAGTTCCCACCATCGGAAGTATCATCGGTACGTTCGTACCTACGTTCATTAGTATTCCGGCGGTGGGAACTTCTGTGACTTTTCTTATTTTTGCAGGAATTCTTCTTCTGCTTGCGGGAATTTATTTT